>CALAZS010000106.1 GCA_937926265.1 uncultured Gammaproteobacteria bacterium | reverse complement strand
ACAATGCAGATGTTAATTTTAAAATGTTTTTTATCGTTTTCATACTTCTATATTTAGGCCTATTCTAATTATTTCAATAATTCAAAATCGTTCATCACCCAGGTTTTGTTAATGTATCCTTCCAAAGGACCATAGAAACGGAATACCACGAAGAATCCTTTGGTTGGGTCGGTTTTAATCCAGTTACTTTTCAGTTTCGGATCTTTTGGTGGCTCAGGACTAAAGTAGATATCTACTGTTCCATCCGCATTTTTTACATGTTCGCGCGTGCTGCTGACCGTGATTGGCCCTTCTGAGTCAAGCAAACTTCGGCTCAATGGGTCATAAGCAGTAACCGCCCAGAAACGCTTGACCGGTGGATTCGCCGGTACGGTTAACTTGTAGTTTTTGTCACCCAACAAATACAAGCCATTTTCATCTCTAAAACACGTTAGATAAGCAGTGCCCACTCCAGGAGTGGTTGAAAGCAGGTTGGGTGATACGCAAATAGCCTGGTAATGCCAGAGTGTACGCGCATCAACATCGTTACGATTATTGATTTCAAACTCTGTATTACGTACAAACATTTTTTCCCAATGACGTTCCGGCCAGTAATTGATTTCCGGTTCACGTGAAGCATATAAAACGGCTCTTGACATGGCTACACCTTGTTTAGCTGCCTGGTCAAAGATGCTCTTCATTCGTACATCTGGATTGAAAGGCTTTCCTTTTTCAATGCCTATGGTTGCCAATTTACCAAGCAACTCTTTGCTAAATAACTCTGAAGGTTCGTATTGAATAATTTCATTAAGAAATTCAAATGCTGAAGCATCCTCCGGAGGAAGCGTGTTGGCACCCATATGAGATCCGTTCACTACTTTGAATTTGCGAGGCCCCGTTGCTAAAGGATACACTTTAAGCCGTTCCTTGAACCACTGTACTGCCTGATCGCCTGTACCTACTTCACCAAAACCGCGCATCATCGCCCAGATACGATAGCCTGGCACCTTAAATACATGATATCCTTTAGGGATTTTGCCCGTGTAACCCGGAGGAAGGAAGAGGTATTTTCCACCTTCTCCCAGGTCCGGACCTGTCGGGCCAAAATCAGTCAGGTACTTGAAATTAGCATCGTTGGCGTTACCATACATCCCCGGAGGAATTTCAAGAACCGTTGCTCCATCCACTTTCAGATCCAGAGAAACAAAGGCATAAACGGTAACATCATTTCCAGTCAGGTAATTTTCCGATGGCTGCATAAAGTCGGCCATTACCGCATAATCTGAGGAAGAACTATAATTAAAATCGCGGGCCTGAGATTTTACAATGCCATAGATTGACATGGCTGGAAAGAAGTCCATGTAAGCTTGTGTGGCGCGCATTAAGTCTAATTGATCGTAAATTTTCTGAACGGATGCATCATCGGGGAAAGCCCCACCTTCAAAGTTTAAAGTACCGAAATCGGTATATATTTTTGCTGGTGCCGGCTCGAAGTCAGCTGCCGTTTGTTTTGCTTCACCTGACTTAAACATATTATAGTTTTCGCCGGTTTGCTGTGCCTGCGCACTTAGCATCAGTCCGGTCAGTACCAGACAGGCCAGTAAAGTGTTTATGG
>CALAZS010000105.1 GCA_937926265.1 uncultured Gammaproteobacteria bacterium | reverse complement strand
ATTTTTCTTCGGTATCTGAATGATCAACCAAGTCGGTTTGATTGATAATATCTAGCAGTTTTATACCGTCTGCAGTCCCCCAGACCACCTGCTGTTTACCTATACGCCAGTCCCAGCCACCCGCTTCAGTGTCTACATAGAGTTCACGGAAAAAATCGTTTTGCGTATATGACTCATGTCCTTTGTAGTCGTAACCACCGCTGTCTGAAGTATCAATAGCTTCTGAATCATAAATGATCTGAAGCTCAGCATGCCAGGTGCTTTCTTCACCGATGTCGCCGTTGATAAAAGCTTTTAACTGGTTCTGGAATTTGAACATATCGCCAGCACTATTATCTGGTTTACCAGAAACCTGATCATTTGGCTGACCAATTGTTGAGCCATCTTTGGTAAAAAATGCTGTTTCATTTTTGAATTCAAAAGTAGCTGTTACTTCCGCTTGCGCAGCCATTGGCGCAAGCATGGCAACCAGCATGGATTGCATTAATGTTGTTTTTTTAAACATGAGTACTTCATCTCCCGTTTAGCTTGCCTGAATACTTACAAGCAAAAAATTGCCTGAATGGTACTTGGCCATTCAGGCTTGTTTATTATCTTTTGATTTTACGTAGTGTTTTTTCTGTCCACAGGTCGTCATCGAAATCACCATTGGTGACGACAACATTTTGTGGAATAACCGCCCAGGTTTCATGTTCTGTTGCTAAAGTTTTACCGTACCAGTAACTCCAGGCTACAGCGCGTGGGTCATCGGAACCTTCAGCTTTCGCCCAGTCACGGTCGATAACCTTAATCATGTTATCGCCTTTAAAATATTCGGTGCGGTAATCAGCAAAGGTTTTTGAATCAACGTAACTTACGCGATAGTCGTACCACCAGTTTTCGTACTTGGTTGTACTTTTCAGCTTGTAAACTTCTTTGCCATCGTGAGCACAAGAGCCTTCTTTAGGCAGGTTTTTGGTATAGCGGCTCTGCTGATCATCAGGAATTTCCATTGCACCCAGACAACCTTTGAAGGTGTCTTTACCAAGGAGCTCATGAGTTTCATGGCTTGGTTTACGCAGTGTTACATCGCCAAAAGTAAAGTCTGTACCACCCCATGCATCATCATGCGCAGGTTCTGCAAAACGACGAATCTTACGAAGTGCCGGTAACCAGATTGAATAAGACTGAGATTTTGCAGCATCGGTAAAATCGGTGATTAACATGCCGGTACCTTTAAGCTTACCTGAACGGAAAATCGCCAAGTCTTTTGCTTTAACAACACCATCGCTATAGTTGTTGTTCAGGTAACGTTCCAGAGTATTGGTAGTCGGTTTTTTGCCTTTTGACTTACTAACCAGAACAGTGATGTCTTTACCTTTCTTAGTAATGGCATAGTTGTTGAAAACGTAAAAATGGTTAACAAAGTAAACCTGGTCAGCCAGCTGGTCTGCTGTAATATCACCGGATGGATATGGCAGATCCTTAGTAACGCCAGCAGCCAAAACAGAGGATGGGATTGCAAGTGACGCAACCAGTCCTGCTGAGACCAAAAGGGATTTAAAACCGAATTTCATAAGATACTCCAAGTCGCTCAAAGGCGTGCTATTTAATTTTTCTAAGTTGCAGGTTAAAGGCTATTTATTATTCTAATAAGGAATCAAAAATTAGTTGTTTTTTTACAAATCGTTGTTTCAAAACTACTCAACGTCTAATCGTAGTACAACCTTACAAAAAAGTGAAGAATTAATTGATATTTGTCATTTACAAGATACTAATATACTGATTCACAAGCCTCTTGGCTTCTAGTCAACATTTATTATAGATTATAATTCTTTATAATTTAGAAAGTTACAAGCTTTTTTTATTCTATTTTCTTATATTTTAGTCATTAAAGTACTAAATTCATCGAAATTATCTTTTCAGATCTATTCGCAATCGTAATTTCGTTGGGAAATTTTTAAAGAATGGGAATAAATTAAAGAATTCGCCAAAATGGGTGTTGTGAGAATTTCACAGGGAAAACCCACTAAATTGATAAGGAACTTTCCTATATTAGTCTTTCCCAGCTTAAAACCATTTCAGGTTAAGCCTATTTCAGATTAAGGTTATTTGAGGGAAAAATCAATTTCAGAAATTTTACTGAATTAAATTAGAACGATCAGGATTTGGATTCCACCATCAATTCCACGATCAGCTCTACGCCATCAACTGCGGTCACGATAACCTTGCCACCGGCATCAGCATCATCACCACGGATTTTCCAGGTTGAGTCATCCACCTTGATTTTTCCGGTTCCGTTTATAATCGGCTCATCCAAAGTAAACACCCTGCCTACATATTGTTCTCCGCGGCGATTAAGCATTGGGTGATCATTATTTTCGAGATTCCTTTTAAAAAAGCGCCTGCCCGCGACGGTACTGACGATACTGAACACGGCAAAAAGCACAATCTGCCATTCCCAGAACATTCCCGGCTGAATCAGCACAAAGCCGCCGACTATGGCTGCAGAAAACCCCAACCAGAGGAAAAAGGCTGCAGGCGAAAACACCTCGAGCACGATGAAGATAATTGCCAGTACCCACCAATGCCAGAAATCAACAGCCTGTAACCATTCTTCCATCAGATTTATGCTCCTTTCTGCTTATCAAAAGCGGCCTTGGCAACTTCGGCAATACCAGAAATGGAACCAATCAGGCTGCTGGCTTCGAGCGGCATGAGTACCAGTTTGTTATTCTCAGATACGGCAATATTCTGCAGTGCCTCGGTATATTTCTGCGCAACGAAGTAATTCACTGCCTGCACATCACCCTTGGCAATAGCTTCGGATACCATGGTTGTGGCTTTTGCTTCAGCTTCGGCCAAACGTTCCCTGGCTTCAGCTTCACGGAACGCCGCTTCTTTTTCACCTTCTGCCTTGAGAATTTCAGCTTGCTTCTGGCCCTCGGCCTGCAGAATGTCAGATTGACGCACGCCTTCCGCCTCCAGGATGGCCGCACGTTTTTCACGTTCAGCTTTCATTTGCCTTGCCATTGCATCAACCAGGTCAACAGGCGGGGTAATATCCTTGATCTCGATTCGAGTGACTTTCACTCCCCAGGGCGTGGTTGCGTCATCGACAACGGAAAGCAGCGTGGCATTGATCGCGTCACGGTTTGAGAGCAGCTCATCCAGGTCCATGGAACCCATCACTGTACGAATGTTGGTCATGGTCAGGTTTAAGATGGCCCGAACCAGGTCATTGACCTCGTATGCCGCCTTCGCCGCATCCAGCACCTGGTAAAAGACAACACCATCAGCACGGACCATGGCATTATCCCTGGTGATAACCTCCTGGGAAGGCACATCGAGCACCTGTTCCATCATGTTTATTTTCTTGCCGATCTGGTCAACAATCGGAACAATCAGGTTTAACCCCGGACGCATGGTGCCGGTGTAGCGACCAAAACGTTCGACGGTGTATTCATTTCCCTGGGGTACGCTTTTGACACCCAGTACGACTACCACAACGGCCAGAACCAGCAGAGCCAATACGAAAACTTCCATAAGCTCTCTCCTCGTTAATTTTTTCTAATATTACCCGTCTTAGCTGAAGCAGTCAGAAATCTTTTTTCAGGAATGCCGTGAACGCATCCCGAAAAAAGACATTCGACTGCTTCTATTTCAGGAATGGGTTAAGATAAAAAATTAAGTTTAATAAATCTATGTGGCGCTGTAGTTTCACTTCTCTTATGCCTGACAATATCGTCAAACCTCCAAAAACATTATTACGTCATGTCGGCCGCGCGATTGCTGATTTCGACATGATCCGTGATGGTGACCGGATTCTTATCGGTGTTTCCGGTGGCAAGGATTCCCTGTCACTACTTCAGATTTTGTATCACCTTAAAACTTACGCGCCAGTGAAATTTGATCTGGGTGTTATTACAGTAGACCCGGAAGTGGAAGGTTTCAATCCTTCTGCCCTGACAGACTATTACGATAATTTAGGTCTGACGTGGTTTTATGAGCAGCAGCCGATCATGGAAGATGCCAAAACCAAAATGCAGGGTGATTCATTTTGCGCATACTGTGCAAGAATGAAACGCGGCATCATGTACCGGGTCTGCCGTGAGAATAACTACAATGTTCTGGCGCTTGCCCAGCACCTTGATGACCTGGCAGAAAGTTTCATGATGTCAGCATTCCACAAGGGCAAACTGGACACCATGAAAGCCCATTACACCAACGATGCCGGTGATACTCGCATCATCCGCCCACTGGTTTACGCACGTGAAAATCAAATGGCCGAGTTTGCCAAAAACGCAGGTTTACCCATCATTCCGGATTCCTGCCCCGCCTGCTTTTCTGCGCCTACCCAGAGGGAATACTTCAAGCAAATGCTTCGCCAGGAAGAGTTAAAGAATAAACAGTTGTTTGGGAGCTTACTCTCTGCCATGCGACCTCTAATGTCAGATCGATAAAACATTTAATCACCTACTAGATACCTATCCTGTATGCCTTATTTCAGAACGCTCAAGCCATCCATGGTCGCTCGACTTCGGACCTCCTGTCCTCAGACGTCTGAATAAGTCATACAGGATAGCCATCTAGTACTGGTAAGAGTAAAATCTTTTAAATAATTTTTTATCTCAAGAAAGACATGGACAAGCAGTACAAGCCCGAAAAAATCGAAGCTGCCGCACAAACCTACTGGCAGGAACAGCAGTCATTTAAAGTCACAGAAGACCCAGACAAGGAAAAGTTCTACTGTCTTTCGATGTTCCCTTATCCAAGTGGCAAGCTGCACATGGGCCACGTACGCAACTACACTATTGGTGATGTGATCTCCCGCTATCAGCGCATGTTGGGCAAAAATGTTATGCAACCCATGGGCTGGGATGCTTTCGGCCTGCCCGCAGAAAACGCAGCCATTAAAAACAACAAGCCGCCTGCAGAATGGACCTACGCCAACATTGATTACATGAAAGACCAGTTGAACCGCCTTGGTTTTGGTTATGACTGGGATCGTGAACTGGCCACCTGTGACCCGAATTATTACAAGTGGGAACAGTGGCTATTTACCCGCCTGATTGAAAAAGGCATGGCCTACCAGAAAAAAGCCACGGTTAACTGGGACCCGGTAGACCAGACGGTACTGGCTAACGAACAGGTTATCGATGGCCGCGGCTGGCGATCAGGTGCAGTCGTTGAAAAACGCGACATTGAACAATGGTTTCTGAAGATCAGCGACTATTCCCAGGAACTGCTTGATGACCTGGATAAGCTGCCTGACTGGCCGGAACGTGTTATCACCATGCAGAAAAACTGGATAGGACGTTCAGTGGGACTGCAAATGCAGTTTGGCCTGGAAATTTCGGAAAATTGGGAAAGCGCTGAAGCAACACTCGAAATTTTCACCACCCGCCCTGACACCTTAATGGGCGTTACCTATGTTGCCGTTGCTGCCGAGCACCCTTTGGCGCTGGCTGCCGCAGAAAATAATCCCGACCTTGAAACATTTATACAGGAATGCAAACAGGGTGGCGTTTCCGAAGCAGAGATGGAAACCATGGAAAAGAAAGGTTTCCCACTGGGTATCAATGCCATTCATCCGGTTAGCGGTGAGCTGGTACCGGTGTTCGCTGCAAACTTTGTATTGATGAGTTATGGCAGTGGCGCAGTCATGGCAGTACCAGGACATGATCAGCGTGACTGGGAATTTGCTGAAAAATACGGCATTGAGAAAAAACAGGTTATTTACCCGGAAGATGGCTCTGATGCGGGTATTGAAGAAGCCGCCTATGTTGAAAAAGGTATTTTGAAAAATTCCGGAGAGTTTGATGGACTGACCTCTGAGCAGGCATTTGATGCCATTGCCGACTGGCTTGAGGCCAACAACAAAGGTCAACGCCAGGTTAACTTCCGTTTACGTGACTGGGGTGTTTCAAGACAACGTTACTGGGGCTGCCCTATCCCCGTCATTAAGGATGCAGAAGGCAATTCAAAACCTGCAACTGAATTTCCCGTTCGACTGCCGGAAGACGTTATCGTCGATGGGTCTGGCTCACCATTGAAAAAGATGCCCGGGTTTTATGAACTGGCAAATGGTGAACAACGCGAAACAGATACCTTTGATACCTTTTTTGAATCCAGCTGGTATTTCGCCCGTTACTGCTGCCCGGATGCTAATGACAGCATGCTGGATGATCGCGCCAGGTACTGGCTTCCGGTTGACCAATATGTAGGCGGTATTGAACACGCTATTTTGCACCTGCTTTACGCGCGCTTCTTTAACAAGCTGATGCGCGACGAAGGACTGATCGATAACGACGAGCCTTTCTCCAGACTTTTAACCCAGGGTATGGTGATTGCCGAAACTTTTTATCGCGAAAATGACGATGGTTCCAAGGACTGGTTTAACCCGGCCGATGTTGAAGTCGAACGCGACAGCAAGGGAAAAGTCATTAATGCCCACCTGAAAAATGACGGCAAGCCGGTTATTTCGGGTGGCATTGAGAAAATGTCAAAATCAAAGAACAACGGTGTTGACCCCCAGGACCTGATTGACCGCTTCGGTGCTGATACTGTCAGGCTTTACACCATGTTTACGGCACCACCCGATCAGTCCCTGGAATGGTCAGATGAAGGTGTTGAAGGCGCACACCGTTTTCTCAAACGTCTCTGGACACTGGCGGCAGAAATGCCTGCGGAAATATCCGAGGAAATTTTGGCCGAAGACATAGCCATTCCTGACGAATTGCCGGATCGCCTGCAAAACAGCCGCCGTGAAGTGCATACCACTTTGAAAAAGGCCCTGTATGACTACGACCGCCAGCAGTACAACACCGTCGTTTCATCCTGCATGACAATCGTGAACCAGTTATACAAGCTTGATGAAACCGAAGGTGATAAGGCAATACTGCGCGAAGGCATGAGTATTGTACTGCGTTTGCTTGCGCCGATTGCACCGCATGTGACACATTTTCTCTGGAAGGACCTTGGCTATGGCGACGATATCCTCAACGCCAGTTGGCCCGAACTGGATGAAAGCGCGTTAACCCAGGATACAATCGAGTACGTGGTTCAGGTTAACGGCAAAGTGCGCGCCAAGATCCAGGTTGCAGCCGATGCCGACAAGGCATCGATTGAGGAAACTGCGAAAACCAATGAAAACGTGCAACGCTTTACTGAAGGCGCTACCATTCGGAAAGTGATTGTTGTGCCAAATAAACTGGTCAATATCGTTGCAAATT
>CALAZS010000104.1 GCA_937926265.1 uncultured Gammaproteobacteria bacterium | reverse complement strand
CGGAAAATAACTATGCCGAATTTGTTGGAACAGGTTACTATCGAAAAGAGTTTTCGATTCCAGAAAATTGGGAGGATAATGTTGTGAGGCTCCATTTTGCTGCTGTTTATCAAACAGCACATGTTTGGCTTAATGGACAATATTTAGGTATGCATGCTGGTGGTTACACGCCGTTTGAATTCAATATTTCGCAAGTCCTCAGGCCAGGTAAAAATGTTATTGCCCTTAGTGCAAATAATGAATATGGTAGAGGTGCCTGGTGGCATTGGGGTGGAATCAGCCGAGAGGTAAAGCTTATAAAGAATAATGAGCAGCGCATTGTCAGTCAGCGTATCACAACTGAGCCCGATTTAGAAACAGGAGAGGCTAAGGTTCATTATGCAGCTGACCTAAGAAATCATGCTGATCAGGAGTTTAAAGGTATGTTAACTGTTGTCATTGAGAATCTTCAGCTTGGGAGTAGTGCTATTGTCGTTGAAAATGCATCAATTATGCTAGCAGCCAACGCAAATAAGATTAAAAATTTCACTGTTCTGCTAAATAAGAATCAGGTTCAACTATGGGATGTTGAGAATCCCAACCTCTATAAAATCCATACGTCACTGTTATCTGAGGCGGGTTCAGTAATTCATAAGAAAGAAGAAAGGTTTGGCATCAGGAAGATAGAAACCAGGAAAACAAAAGTCCTTCTTAATGGTAAAGAAATACATATGAACGGCTTTAATCGTGTTGCTGATCATAGAGCATTCGGTCAAACTGAGCCTGATGTACTTGTCAAGTTCGATATTGATGCAATGAAGGCTATGGGCTGTAATTTTACTCGCATCAATCACCATCCTCAATCAGAAAACCTACTTAATTATTGTGATGAAGTAGGGATGCTATTGATCGAGGAAATTCCAGTATGGCAGGATGACCCACACCTTTATAAGGATGATCCGGAAGCAAAAAGGTGGCTAGATGAAATGATCACTCGTGATTATAATCACCCATCAATAATTGGCTGGTCTGTTGCCAATGAAATCCATGACGGAACCCTTGAAGGAAGACAAATGAGTCCAAGAGTCTATGACTATGTGGAATCTATGATTAACCATGTTCAGACTCTGGATTCGACTAGATTGAAGACATATGTAAGCTTTACGGCTGGTAATGCAAAAGAGTTAGGCGTTGACCCGGCAGATGTATGTGATATTATCAGTTTTACTTCTTATGGTGATGCCAGTAAAGTGGCAAAACGAATACATGAAGTGTGGCCGAATAAGCCAGTATTTGTAGCGGAGATTGGTTTAAATCAGTTTGGAGACGTTGATTCTGACGCTGAGTTGCCAGCTAATCTAATCAGGGCAATTAAGAATTCCCTTCAACTGGATTATGTAGTTGGCGTATCACTGTGGACATACAACGATTACAGAAGTAACTATGGAGGAACACCACCAAGTCAGAATAGGGCCTGGGGAGTTTATAATGTATGGCGACAACCGAAACCAGCCGCATACCAAATCCAGCAGCTTTTCCGCTCAAAAAGTACTGAATTGCCATCACTTAATGACCCTTTACCAGCCTTTATTAAGGATAACCCCTTTATTCTAGCAATTGTACCACTAGAAAAC
>CALAZS010000103.1 GCA_937926265.1 uncultured Gammaproteobacteria bacterium | reverse complement strand
TGATTTTGAAAAGAAAACACGCACATCCTTTGAGTAGCTTGATATTGCTGTAACTCTAATTTACATCTAGCCTTATAGATATACCTAATTCTATTTTCGACTATTAGAAAATTGTTAAGTGATGAAACCCCTTTTCATAACTCGCCCTGTTGTAATCCCAGACCTATTACGCACCAGTCGCTATCAACGAGCTCCTGAACTAGGACCGCGAATCCTTTTTTTTAGTGGCGGGACAGCGCTCAACGACTTGAGTCGAGTTTTAAAACGTTATACCCACAACAGCATTCATTTGGTCACTCCATATGATTCAGGTGGTAGCTCAGCCAAGTTGCGAAACGCTTTTGATATGCCTGCCGTGGGTGATCTGCGCAGTAGATTGATGGCCCTCGCCGACGGCACCTTAGCAGGGCACCCGGAAATATACCGATTGTTTACTTACAGGTTTAGTAACAACAGTTCTCAGTCAAAATTGCTTGGGGAGCTAGACTCAATGGCGGCAGGTACACACCCATTGATGCAGGAAATTGCCAACCCAATGCGACGAGTGATTCGCAATCAACTGATCTTATTTCGTGAACAAATGCCGGAGTCTTTTGATCTGTTTGGTGCTAGTGTTGGTAATCTGATCTTAACCGGTGGCTATCTGAATAACCATCATCAGCTTGATCCAATCATTTTTCTTTTCTCCAAGCTGGTAAATGTGCTGGGTACGGTGCGGGCAGTTGTAAACGATACCCATCATCTCGTTGCGGTACTGGAAGACGGTACTGAGATCGTCGGACAGCATCGTCTTACTGGAAAGGAGATTGAGCCGATTTCATCTTCCGTAAAGAATCTCAGTCTTTCAGAAACAATTAATAAGGTGCGCCCCGTTAAATCAACACTGCGGAAACGAAATCGAAAATTAATCCAGAGTGCTGAGCTGATCTGTTTTCCTCCCGGAAGTTTCTATAGCAGTTTGATTTCGAACCTGTTGCCGGTTGGAGTAGGAACTGCCATTGCTTCGAATCTTAGTCCAAAAGTTTATATTCCAAACCTGGGCAAGGATCCGGAGTCTTTTGGACTTCAATTTCGCCATCAGGTAGAGCAACTACTTCTTTATTTACGCAAAGATGCAGGAGAGAAGACGTCGACGATACAGTTACTCAATTTTGTATTGATGGATGATCAGTATGCTAAAACCATCAGCGAGAAGTCCCGCCGATGGCTGCTTTCAGAAGGAGTGCAATGGATAGCCGTTCCTCTAGTAAGTAAAGAGAGTAAACCACACTACGATCCAGAACTGCTCTCTAGCGCATTACTCTCATTAAGCTGATTGGTGGATATAGCGCGTTATTGCGGTTCAGATATTATAAATTTAACTTGGCTGAAGACATTCAACTCGTTCCCGAAAGTCGCTTTTAAACAAGAATGTAATAATTTTTTAGTAATTTACAAATATATCAAAATAAAATATTAAATTGATGGCTTCAAGTCTCCGACGATTTTTATACGTTTTCTTATTGTCTGCCAGTTTTTCTTTACATGCCGGTAAATTATCAGTCAATGGTTTTGGAACTGTAGGTCTGGCTTGTTTTAGTAATGAAGATGCGGATTTTCGTCACAACAGTTTATCGGAAGGCGCAGGGGCAACTCGAACTTGTGATATGGGGCTTGACAGTAAAATTGGCCTTCAGAGTCAAATGTATGTCAATGAATATGTTGAGTTACATTTACAGGGCGTTAGTTACAAACACAGTGACAACTCCTTTGATCCTGGTTTAACTGTTGCATCAATTATATGGAGACCAAATGAAGAGTGGCGTTTTAGGGTTGGCCGATTTCAAAACCCGAATTTCATCCATAGCGATTCAAGATTAATTGGTTATACTCAACCGTGGGTTCGACCTCCCAGAGAAGTTTATGGTTCACTGCCGGCATATGATGTTGATGGGGGCGACTTATATTTTTTATATCAACTAGACGAGTTAACGTTAACATTTAATACTGGCTTATATTCAGCATCAGAAACCTTAAATGTATCTGGAGAACCTTTTGATGCAGAAGCTTCAGATAATATTTATCTAAATGTTACCGGTAATGCCGGTGATCTAACATGGAAGGTTGGCGTTATTTATGGTGAAACATCTGCTCAACCCGATTCGATTACTTCCTTTGTAAATACACTCACTTTTTTTGGACAACCTTCACTTGCAAAAGAATTCAGTCACATAGATAAAACTTCTTATTATATCTATGGTGGTTTCTGGTACGAGTCTTTGGATTGGTTATTTACCGGGGAGTATGTCTATAGTGATTTTGAATCGTATTTTAACGAAAATCATGGAGCCTATTTAACAGTGGGTAGGCGCTTTAATGACTGGCTATTACATGGTACATGGGCATGGCGTACTCGTGAGGGTCTTGATATATCCCGTCAGGTAGTCAACTCTCAATTATCCGCCATTGCAGCTGGCATCAAAACAGTAACTGATTTAGGTAGTCATGACATAGGTATCGGGATTAATTATACAGTTAGTGAAAACATGCTCTTAAAGATGCAGTTAAACTATATTATTCCCGAAGCTGGTAGTTCAGGTGCTTCGTATGCGAACACAACCAAAGATTATGATATATATAATCCCGATAATGACATTCTCTTTAGCTTATCCTTAGATTTTATTTTCTAAAGTTTGAAAAACGCGATATATAAAAAAATTCACTTGGTGCAGTGAAACAAATAAATGGAACCAGGGGGGCGATCATGCTAGAAAACGAAAAGCTGAAAAACTTTCATTTAAAGAGCTTTAATTTAGAAGAAAAAAAGCATGCTTGAAACTGTAACTGAAGAATGCCTCGATGTTATTGATAAGCCACCAACAATAATACGTACCAAAGATAGCTTTTAAAGCTCCAAAAAATTGTAAAATTCTTAGTTTAAATCTTTTGCTTGATTTAGCGTTTTTTTGCCAAAAGATCCATCAATTAATCTTTTTCTAAATTTCCTGTCAACAAAACCAAGGCGATACATAATAGTGTAATAAGCATTTATTAATATACTTATGAGCATTTGTTCCTGTTCATGCCTAACGTAGTGCTTGTTTGAATTTTAAATATTTTTTCTGTAGTTTTTTTGAAGGAGTCAAGAAATGAAAAAAAATGTTATTGCCATGATTGTGTTCTTATTCTCACCATTAATCTCAGCAGAAGTCGACATTGAAGTTGCCATGTATGATGAAGCTTATAGC
>CALAZS010000102.1 GCA_937926265.1 uncultured Gammaproteobacteria bacterium | reverse complement strand
ACACATGTTGCCCAATGTTCCTGCTGCCATGTTCTGGTCGGTTACGGTATATGATCCCTATTCACGGTGTGAGATTAAAACGAGCCAGCCTTTCCCAAGTATAAGTAGCCAAAAAGTACCGGCTCCTGTATCTAACGACGATGGTTCGGTAGATATTTATTTCTCAAATGAACTTCCTGAAGGAGTTGCTGAACAGAACTGGGTACAAACCTTACCCAACCAGGGCTTCTTTGTGTATATCCGTTATTATGGCCCAACGGCGCCATTCCATGACAAAACATGGATACCAAATGATGTGGAATTAGTAAAATAATTTATTAAAAATGATCAGCACGCTTTCAGTTGGCATCTTCATGATCATACTCTGTTTACTCGTGCAGTGTTTTGTACTGGCATTGGTACTTAGATATTTAGTACAAGTGGAAACTAAAAAGGGAATTAAAAACTCTATTGCAGGATCTGCATTCTTGCTGAGTACCATTCTGTTTATCACAGTTTGTGGAAATCTTATTCAGATCGCAATATGGGCTGAGCTATTTGTCATGCTCGGTGAATTTGAAAGTTACGGTAAGGCATTTTACCATTCTGCTGTAAACTTCAGCACACTTGGTTATGGTGATTTTGTGATGAGTAATGAGCATAAACTTTTAGGTGCCCTCGAAGCTGTTAACGGCGTATTGATGTTCGGCTTATCTACCGGATTTATGTATGCAATAATCCATGCCATTCTATTGCGGGCCTGGGATTCAAAAATTTCAAAACGAAAAGTTTCATCTATATGAAATCTTCAAAAGAGAAACAATAAAAACAATAAAAACAATGAAAACAATGAAAACATTACTGGCCTGCCTGGTATTGACCGCACTGATGGCAACTGTGCAGGCACAGCAAACAAAAATGATCACCCAGCAACCGGTGTATAAAATGACCACACCGATTCCTGAGAACATCACCACACCCGATAAGGTGGAAACACCTATCGGTACGCTTGAATTCTTCGATGGCGTTCCTGACCGTGAAACCATTGATAAGGTTTACGACTATGTCGACCGTGCCCGTGCGGTACAGGCGTTCATTAACATGACACCTGCTGTTTCACTGTACAACCTTCGTGAGGGAAATCGTGACATGAATATGGGTAAGTCAAACCAAATTCTGATCTGGGAGGAATTAGGCGATTCCAAATCCCTGGCTTTAACCTATAACAACACGTCGCTTTATACCTGGGGATTTTTAGACCTGAAGAATGACGGCCCTACAGTAATTGAAATTCCACCTGGGGTATTAGGAATTTTGGATGACGCCGCTTTCAGATACATCGCTGATATGGGCGCCGCCGGTCCGGATAAAGGTAAAGGTGGCAAATACCTGGTGCTGCCTCCCGGTTATGAAGGTGAGGTGCCTGATGGTTATTATGTCTATCAATCGAACACCTACAACGTATGGAACTTTATGCGTGGCTACACCAAAACCGGTGTGGAAGCTGCTGCAAAACGCATCAAGGAGAACCTGAAAGTATATCCATTGTCACAAAAGGACAATCCTCCACCCATGGAATTCAAAAACATGTCAGGTGTGTATTACAACACGGTTGCACCCAATGAC
>CALAZS010000101.1 GCA_937926265.1 uncultured Gammaproteobacteria bacterium | reverse complement strand
CTTCCCTGTAGGCTTGGCCTCGTCATCCATGACTCGGACACTTCAGAAAGAGAAACCAGCATACTCTGTAAAGTTTTGGAGCAATATTCACGATAATAAGAGCGGTATGTGTTGTTTTTTTCAGGCTTCTGAAGGGCAGGATGCCCGGAAGTGGAGCGCCCAGGGAAGGCTTGAGCGTCCTGGAAAAAACAATACATATCGTGAAAATTCACCAAATCAATGACATTTGAGAAAAACACATCATAAAGTATTGAAAGCATAACTTACCCCCTATATGATGTGTTTTATTCATTTTAACCCTTCCGGACGTAACCCATGAGCATAAAATGGGACACCCGCTTCCTCGGACTGGCAGCACATATTTCAAGCTGGAGCAAAGATCCCTCCTCACAGGTTGGTGCCGTTATCACCGACGGTAATCGAATCATCTCCGTGGGGTACAACGGCTTCGCTGCCGGAGTAAAAGACTCTCCCGAGAGGCTAGAAGATCGCCACTGCAAGCTCAATCTCACAATTCATGCAGAAGAAAATGCGATGATTTTCGCCAAAAGGGATCTGACCGACTGCACTGTCTATGTGACCCATCCGCCGTGCCCACGCTGTGCTTCAAAACTGGTTCAGGAAGAAGTTAAACGTATCGTATTTCTGTCCCCAAGTGATGATTTTTTATCCCGCTGGAAAGATGACATTGAACTGTCTTATCAGATGTACGAGGAAGCCGGTATCGAGCACCAGGAATACGAACTGGAAGAAATTAATATTGAAAACGCAGGTGTGACAATCGCACCCGGTGGTTTTTTCCAAAGAGTACTAAACCGATTGCTACCGAAATCACCGTGAGTTGCTATGCTTAATTACTGCGACTATTGAAAATAAAATAAATGGTTATTGGGACCAGCTGAAATTTGTAAGAAATCGCGCCTATAAATTTTTTTATGGACCAATGACCTGATAAGAAAAACCTATACTATATTAATATTTTATGATATTGTGTTGCTATTTTATGTAAGGCATGACATGTGAACCCAAAGGAGTATCACTAGCTATGAACAAGATCCTTATTTCATCAGCTGCTGCAGTCACTTTAACTGTTGCGGCTTTTTCATTGGTCAGCCCGCAAGCTGAAGCCGAAGATCAGGCGGCAGAAGTTGTAAAACCCAGTTATGAACTGATAACTGTTGAAAGCTCCAGTATTGGAGGTGAAGTTATACTTGGTGGTGCTGTTATCCCCTATAAAACAGTTAATCTATCCGCACAAATGCCAGGCGATGTTAAGTTTATCGCCGGTGAAGAAGGCGACACATTCAAAAAAGGCGATATTTTAGTATCACTTGATACAGATGCATTAATGGCAAAACGTCGCCAGGCAGAAACCCAGTACTGGAGTGCCGAAGCAGGCTACAGAAATGCCATGGTCCAGTACAACCGGGAAATGCTCTCTCCCAATTCTCAAGCCAATTCAATGCTCGGTGGCGCGCCAAGCATGTTCAGCGTTTTTTCAGACCCGATTCGTTCCTTCAGTGGCGAAGGCGATCCTTCTTATGAACGCCATTCCAACCTATATGGTATGAACGTTCAGGTTCAAACTGCCCGCAACCAGATGGAACAGGCCCTGGCTGCCATTGCAGAGCTTGATGCCAACCTGATTAATGCGGTCAGTATTGCACCATTTGATGGCGTGATCCTGAAAAAAATGGCTGAAGTTGGCGACATTATCCAGCCAGGTATGCCGCTGGTAACATTTGCTGATGTATCCAAGATGCAGATTCAGGTAGAAGTGCCTTCAAACCTGCTTGGCATGATCACCAAGGGTGCAAAAATCAACGCCAGACTTGATGGCAGTAAAGAACTGTTTCCAGCCGTTGTCGAACGCATTTTTCCTTCTGCCGACATGGGTGGTCATACAACTACCGTTAAGTTCGACTTGCTGGATGCATCCAAAGCACGTTCCGGCATGTACGTTGAAGTCATGATTCCGGACCCAAACAAAACCAACCGTTCCTTACCGGTTATTCCTGAATCCGCCATTGTCTGGACTACCAGTCTTCCCGGCGTTTTCATTCTGGATGAGCAAGGAAATCCAAAACTTCGCCTGATTCGAATTGGCGAGCGCACCGCTGATGGAAAAGTGTCTATTATTAGTGGTGGCATCAAGGCTGGTGATCAAATTCTCGCCAGGCCACAAGCCGGTTTCCAGCCAGGCGCCTGATAAGTATCTTGTTTTAGTTTTCTCCGGGGCTGATGCCAGTTGCAGATATAAGCCACATATATCAGCCCCGGTTTGTTCAAGCTTAACCATATTTTAGGACACCGCTCATGAGTGATTCTCATAACGAACGTGACAAAACCGCTAATGATGTCAACGCTGAACTTGGCTTTGCAGGTAACCTGGCCAAGTCATTTATTCACTCTCCCCTTTCTCCACTGATTTTTGCAGCCATGATGTTGCTGGGCATTTACGGCCTGATTGCAACTCCCCGCCAGGAAGACCCTGAAATTTCAGTGCCGATGATTGACATCTTTTACCGTATGCCCGGTGCTTCAGCTGAAGAAGTCTCAAAATTACTGATCGGTCCCCAGGAAAGAATCCTCAGCGAAATTCCCGGCGTAAAACACGTTTACTCTGTCAGCGACAAGGAAATGGGCATTATCACGATGGAGTACCATGTTGGCGAAGACATGGAAACCGCGATTGTCCGCACCAATGACAAGCTGCAGTCAAACAACGACCTGCTGCCTCCCGGCGCTGAACCGGCGATGATGAAGCCCAAAGAGATTGATGACGTCCCTGTTCTGACATTGACCTTCTGGTCAAATGATCTTGATGACGCCGCCATAAGAACCCTGGTAACGAATGTTCAGCAACGCGTCAAACAGGTACCCAAAACCGGCAATACTTTCATTTCTGGTGGTCGCGCCACCCAGGTTCGTATTGACGTCAAGCCTGAACGCCTTTCAGGTTATAACCTCAGCATGGGCCAGATAGCGATGACTATCCAGGGCTTCAACACCGAACAGACCGTCGGCTCGACTGAAAGCAGTGGCAGTTGGTCATTCGTTGAAACAGGCGCATTTCTGCGTTCGATAGACGATGTGAAAAAGCTAGTTGTTGGCAATCACCAGGGCAAACCGATTTACCTGACCGATATTGCAACCGTCACCGAAGGGCCTGAAGAATCTCGGCAAATTGTCAGTTTCTCCTCCGGTTCAGCTTACGCTGGCGAACAGGTCACCAATGCACAGGCAGTGACCCTGGCCATCGCCAAGCAGAAAGGTGCCAATGGTGTTGAAGTGGTCAATGCGGTTATGGCTGAAATTGAAAAACTCAAAGGCTACGTCATTCCGGATAATGTTTTTATCGAAGTAACCCGTGACTACGGTAAAACAGCCAACGACAAGGTCAATGCTCTGTTGTTCAAACTGGTTTTCGCTACTGCGGTTGTTGTTGCCCTGGTATGGTGGTTCATGGGCTTCAAGCCTGCGATGGTAGTTTTCCTGACCATCCCGGTAGTACTGGTTATTACCGTGTTCTCATCGATGTTCATGGGATACAGTATCAACCGTGTATCGCTGTTTGCGCTGATCTTCTCTATCGGCTTCCTGGTCGATAACGCGATTGTCATTGTCGAAAACATTTACCGGCGTTGGCTGATGCACGGGTCGCCCGATACCGATGTTTCCATTGACGCTGTCCGCGAAGTGGGTAACCCGACAGTACTGGCAACGTACACCGTGGTTGCCGCGCTGCTGCCAATGGGCTTTGTCAGCGGCATGATGGGCCCTTACATGGAACCCATTCCGGCCCTGGGTTCAGTTGCGATGGTTTTCTCATTATTTGCCGCCCTTGTGTTTGCACCATGGCTTGCGATGCGCATCGTGCCAACCATGGCTCAGCTCAAAAAGCTGGAACAGGAAGAGCATAAGTTTGCCGAAAAACTTGAGGGTATGTATCACAAGTCCATTGGCGGCATGTTTAAAAACCGCGCCAAGGGCAAACTCTTCCTGTATGGCATTATTATCGCATTTTTCCTGTCCTGCCTGATGTTCTATACAACCAATGTCACGGTAAAAATGCTGCCTTTTGATAACAAGGCCGAATTCCAGATTGCGATTGATATGCCAGCCGGCACAGCCCTTCCGGAAACAGCAAGCTTCACCAACGATATTGCAGAAATAGTCAAAGACTTACCTGAAGTTGTATCTGTTCAAACCTACGTGGGCACATCCATCCCGTTTGATTTCAATGGCCTGGTTCGCCATTACTATTTAAGAATGTTCCCCTGGCAGGCACAGATACAGGTGTTACTGACTGATAAAGGTGAAAGAAGCCGCAGCAGTCATGAAATAGCCGTTGCCGTGCGTGAGGCACTTGAGCCATTGATTGAAAAATCAGGTATCAAGCAGTTTGATGGTGCCGGCGTTACCGTCGTTGAAATGCCACCTGGTCCTCCTGTACTGCAAACCATCGTGGCTGAAGTTCATGGTCCTGATGCAGATACTCGCCGCCAGGTCGCTCGTGATCTGAAAAACATTTTTAATGAATCTGAGTTTGTCGGCGAAGAACAGACACTGCTGCGTGAACCTATGACGGCATGGCGCTTCGAGATTGATACTGAAAAAGCGGCACTTAATGGTGTTTCAATTGATACCATCAACAAGCACCTTGCCATGGCCATGGGTGAATTCAAGGTTGGTGACCTGAAACAAAAAGGTGTCCACGAACCGACTTTCATTCTTTTACAGGTTCCTCTTTCCAAGCGAGCCAACCTTGAAAGCCTGCATGATCTGCCTGTTATGAATATGATGCAGCAGACAGTACCACTGGGCTCACTGGGTAAATTTGTTGAATACAAGCGTGAAGACATGATCTTCAAGAAAGACCTGCGCCCAGTCGAGTTTGTGGTTGGCGACGCCAAAGGCCGTCTTGCCGCACCTGTATACGCGCAGCTCGATGTTGATGAGAGACTGCAGGAGTACACCACACCTGACGGCAAAACCATTTCTGGTTCCTATACTGGTGCTCCGGAATCAGATTCACAATCCGGTTTTGAATGGTCAGGTGAATGGACGGTTACTTTTGAAACTTTCCGCGACATGGGTATGGCTTACGGTATAGCACTGATTGCCATTTACATGCTGGTGGTATGGCAGTTTGGTAACTTCATCATCCCTGCAGTAATCATGGCCCCGATTCCATTAACCCTGCTGGGTATTGTTCCAGGCCACATGATATTCGGCGCTGACTTTACTGCCACATCCATGATTGGCTGGATTGCTCTGGCCGGTATTATCGTGCGTAACTCGATCCTGCTGGTGGACTTCACCATTGTATTGATGCGCGAAGGTAAAGAGCTCTACGATGCCGTAATTATTGCTGCGATGGCCAGAACACGCCCAATCATCATCACTGCACTGGCACTGGTTGGTGGTTCAGCTGTTATCCTGACAGACCCAATCTTCCAGGGTATGGCAATTTCACTGTTGTTCGGTGTATTTGTTTCAACCTTGTTAACTCTGCTGGTTGTTCCCTTGGGATGCTTGAGTGTTGGCGAGAAAACATTCCGTATTGCGGCAGGCCTTCCACCTGAAAAGGATTGAGCAGGATTGATTAGGGTTTAACCGCATAACCATAAACTGAACAAAATAGGGGTATCATTTGATACCCCTTTTTCATGAGCTAAAAAAACAGGATGACATTTCGCCCCTCACAGGCCGCCTGGTTTGAAACCTACACTCCAAGGAATCAAACCGTATATGCCATTGAAGCGCTTGCCAATACCGGCATGGTGGAGCTTTCCCATGATCTTTGGTCATCTGCAAATATCGACACCTCTGCTATCCGCAAAAACCTCAAGGACTTTAACCATCTTGCCAGCAGGTTTCAGGAGTATTTACCTGAACAACTGATTGCACCAGATATCAATCATGACTCACCTGAAGAGTTATCAGATGACGCACTGGCACTGCTGAGAAAATGGTCTGCTGACCTTATACGCCTGCAAAGAAATTTAACCCGTGCTGAAAACAAAATTGTTGAACTGAAAAAACTAAAATCCTTACTCATGACCATCCCGGGCCATGACCTGGACTTTAAATCGTTCGATCAGAACAGTGATATTCTTTATAAAAAACTATTCTGTTGCCCACCCAACCAGTTCAGCCATCCGGCGAGCCAGGAAATTTTTACCGAAGTTTTTAGCTGCCCTGAAAATGATTTCTTACTGGTAATGGGTACACCGGAACATATCGAAACAATCGAAGCTGCAGCCACATTGGTGAACTGCCATGAGTTTCACATCCCCAAATGGCTTGAAAGCAATGAAGGCAACAAGATTCACCTGATAAATGAGCATATGGCTGAAATGTTTAATCTTCGTAGCAGTATTTTATCCAAGATTGAAACACTGCGGAATTCATTGGCAATTAAAAGAGCCCTGGCTGAAGTTAAACTGTTAACCTGGTTTCTGAATAACCTGTGTGGCCTTTCAAAAGATCACAAGCTTTGCCACCTTGTCGGCTGGACATCTGCAGACTCTGCAGATTCATTGCAAAAAGCCTTTAACGATGCGGGTATCGAAGCCAGCGTAACTTTTGCCAGTAAACCTGATGACCAGTTGGCCCCGGTCAGCTGTGATCAACCCTGGTGGATTAGACCCTTTAGTTTCTTTGTCGATTTGATAGGCACACCCGATCGCGATGAAATCGACCCTTCACCACTTCTGGCGATTGTCGTTCCATTATTGTTTGGCTACATGTTTCCGGATTTAGGTCATGGCATTGTGCTGGTGATAATTGGGCTGTTTTTAAGAAAAAAGGCGCCTGCATTTAGTTTGCTGATTCCTTGTGGTTTAACTGCCAGTGCCTTTGGCCTGTTGTTTGGTGATTTCTTTGGTCATCACAATGTTATAGAGCCGCTCTGGATCAATGCCCTGCAAAATCCACTTGAAGTACTCATTGCTCCGATGGTCTTTGGCGCAGCGATAATTACATTAGGGTCGGTATTTTCAGGAATTGAAGCGGTTTGGCGTAAAGATTTTGGCAAATGGTTTTTAACCGAAATGGCCGTGTTGCTGCTTTACCTGGATCTTATCGTCAGCCTGTTCTGGCTTGATGCGATCTGGGCAACACTACCGTTACTTGCCTGGTACTTTATCGGCTCACTGATCACTTGCAAAAAACCATTGATTTACTGCCTGGGTTACAGCTTGGGATCTCTTCTTGAAAGTCTGTTACGCCTGATTATGAATTCCATCTCATTTATCCGCGTCGGCGCTTTTGCTCTGGCTCATGCCGGTTCTTCCTATGCGGCAAATGAGCTGGCTTACATGATAGACAATACGTTTTTGTTTGTGCTGTTTCTAATTATTGGGCACACCTTCATTATTGTTCTCGAAGGATTAATCGTATTTGTACAAACCTCTCGATTGATTCTGTTTGAGTTTTTCCTGCGCTTTCTTAAAGCCGAGGGCCGCGTATTTCACCCCATGCACAGGCTAGAATAGTCCTGTGTTAAATAGCCCCCTATTAAAAAGCCCTGGGTTAAAATTAAACTAGTTTAATTTAAAGCGCCCCATTTCACCGAGCAGTTCATCCGAAAGTCTTTTCAGGTCATCAACTGAGTGGGTAAAGTCATTCGACTGGCTGGCAGTTGAATCGGCCATGTCCGAAATGTTCGTAATGTTACGGTTCATCTCCTCGGTAGCCGAACGCTGCTGTTCTGAGGCAGCGGCAACCTGAACACTTAACTGTGAAATATTGGCTATTTGAGCATTAATTGAATCAAGTGCCTGGTTAATTGTCGAAGACTGCTCGGTTACCGTGACCGCCTGATCAACACTCTGGTTCATCACTTCCACAGCCTCTGAAACACCACTTTGCACGGCACTGATAATCTCTTCAATTTCTGTAGCAGAGTCCTGGGTCCTGGTTGCAAGTGTTCTAACTTCATCAGCAACAACTGCAAATCCACGGCCGCTTTCTCCTGCACGGGCAGCTTCAATTGCAGCATTCAGGGCCAGCAGGTTGGTTTGTTCTGCAATGTTCTTGATGACTTCAAGTACAACACCAATACTGTTGCTTTTCTCTTCCAGGACTTTTACCGCTTCACCTCCATGGCGTATCTTTTCAGTAAGCGTCGAGATATTTTGTACTGATGCCTTGACCAGGCGATCTCCTTCAGAGGAGGACTGTTTGGAGTCTTCCGCGGAATCAGCAAGACTGGCAATGTTATTGGCGACTTCATTTGCAGTTGCCGACATCTGGTTAAGTGCCGTGGCCAGCTGTTCAAGTTCTACCCGTTGTTTCGATACATTCTGATTGGTCTGTTCGGAAGCCTGCTGGACGTGTCCAATCGTATTGGCAACTTCGTTGACTGTACCGGCCACATTGCTGACCAGCTTTTTCAGATCAACGTTCATTATATTCATGGCATCCAGCAGGTCTTTAAACTCATCATTGCGACTGCACTCGATATCGACCGTCAGGTCACCCGCTGCGATTTGCTGCATGTATGAGACACCTTTACCCAACGGACTGAGCACTGTTTTCATGTAATAGTTCATACCTGCTGTCAAAATTAACAGCAAAACCACGCCACCACCCAGCGCATAAATCAGGGTCTGATTGCGGGCAGCAGCCTGTTCACTGACATCGCTAAAAGTCAGCAGTCTGGCAATCTGTTCACCATCGCTGTTCCTTAAAGCAGTTTCTGCGATGCCCAATGTAATACCATCGGCATTGATCTCACGGTAATTGCCTGAGACTTCAGGGTTTATTCCAAAATCTGGCGGTGACTCAACCGTAGACGCATGTAATTTATCGGACATATCAAAGATCACCGCGTCACGGCTATTGGCCTGCTGCATTTTTATGACCGCATCGTCCAGATTTTTTTCAAATACACCGACCCCGACAAGATCTGCCCTGTCGAGAATGGGAAATGCAACAACATTCACCAGGCGACCATCAGCAGTATATTCAAGGCCACTGGCAAGCTTTTTTGAAGACATAGCCGTTTTGGCTGTTTCAGGTGCCTGAGTGACATTCGTTTCACTGAATCCCACCGAACCATCTTTCATGACAACCATCAGGTTGGAAGCAATGCCCGAGGCCTTCAACCTGGTTGCAGACGGCCCAATCAGATCACGCAGCTTATCCTTTTCATTTTTAAACAAAGCAGAGGTCAGCTTCCTGTTGCGGGTGAAAGTTTTGAAATTTTCAGACATCGCATTGCTTTCATTGAGGGTAATTGCATCCCATAAATTCTTCTGCCCCTTTAAATAGGCATCCTCAAAATCGCCATGTTTCTGGTTATACAGGAGCATACCGAGAAAAAAAGCAGCGCATATGACCATCAATAACAAAATTGCCGTGGCTATACTTAGACGGTGTCTGATAGGTAATGAAATGGAAAGTGCCATGGAATTTCCTTAAACCTTGTGTACCGACCTGCCCAAATACATGAAAGCCTGATAAATGAAAACAGGTCAGTACGATCCTCAACAGTTAATTATTCAACCGGGTACCCAGCTTTTTTCCAGTCAGGAAAACCCATTCTGAAATAATAAACTTTCTGCCAACCCCATTCGGCTGCGAGGGCCGCTGCCCAGCTGGAACGGTCACAGCCTTCTGCATTGCAATAAAACACTACTGCTTCTTCTTTTGGTACTTCTGCTGACAAACTGGCTTCAGTCAAAGCCTGGTCAGGCAAACCGGATGATTGTTTCGGATCAGGGTCATATTCAATGTTTAAAGCCCCCGGAATCCGGCCGGAATCGAATTGCTCGGGTTTTCTTGGATCAACAAACCATGCCCTGGCCTGCCAGAGTTCATGAGCCTTGGCAGCATCTACGGTTGTGACACCGGCTACAGTTTCCGGAGACACATAACCGGACTCTGTTTTAACCGGTAAATCAACGGCAAAAACACTTGAGGAAAGGGATAAAAATGCAGCACAACCCAAAATTTTGAGTTTCTTTAACATCAGCTTTCTCCTTAAATGGCAGTAATTATATTTTTATCTCAGCTGCCTTAACGGCTAACAACAAAAAACCTTTAAGAAAAAAACTATTATTAATCTGACAAATTAACTGACCTGCTGTTCGAGGCGGCTAATCAGGGCAACAATCCTTTCAGACAATGGCCCGACTTTACTATATTCCTGTTCGGCTGCGCTGAATTCACCATTTTTCTTCAGCTCAACTACCCTTTTAATGGTTGCATGCAGCTCCTTGTGGGGCTGTTTAACTTCCTTGAGTTCAGAGAGGTGACTGAGCTCCTGCATGCCAACTGAGTCATACCATTTACCGAAGGCGCACTCGTGATGAGAGAAAGCTACCTTTTCATCAATGGAACCGACACCATCAAGAAAGCTTCTCAGCTTACCTTTCCAGGCCAGGTGCGAAGCCTTGGCTCGCTGCAATTCATTCAGGTAACGGTTACCGGTTTTAAAGTTACCCATTAAACCGACCAGTTCCTCGACGCTTTGTGCCAGCCGGTCTGTCGCGATCGTGGTTTTCTCGGCATCTTCAGCAGTCTGTTGTGAGACTTCATTGATATCAACCACGCTGCGATTGATATCTTCAGCTACAGCACTTTGTTCCTCGGCAGCAGTAGCAATCTGGGAACTCATCGCGGTGATGGTATCAATGGCACTGGTAATCGAAACCAGTGCCTCATGTGCGCTTTCAGCCTGATGCACACTGTCTGCAGCCTGCTGTTTACTGGTTTCCATGATGGATACCGTATCGTTAACACCCGACTGTAAACTGGTAATCATGTTCTGGATTTCCTGGGTCGACTCCTGGGTACGACTTGCAAGTGACCGGACTTCATCCGCGACAACAGCAAAACCACGACCCTGCTCACCGGCGCGGGCAGCCTCGATTGCAGCATTCAACGCCAACAGGTTGGTCTGTTCAGCAATGCCACGGATTACATCCAGCACAGAGCCGATGCGTTCACTATCCTCTTCTACGCTGCGCACAGTCTCAACAGCCCGCCCGACTTCATCTGCCAGTTCATTAATGCTGTTCATGGCATTGGTGACGACTTCCTTTCCAGCATAAGACTGTTTATCCGCTTCTGACGCTGCATCGGCAGTACTGACGGTATTCTGTGCAACCTCATGTACCGTTGCCGACATTTCGGTCATTGCGGTTGCAACCTGGGTACTCTGTTCTTTCTGACGGTTAATGCCCTGGTTGGTATGGGCTGCAAGGTCAGAAAACTCGTTTACCCTGAGGGCCAGATCGTTGGACGTGGAAATCACCTTGCTAATGGTTTCCTCAATCTTTGCCAAAAACTCATTATAGGAACGGGCCAGAAATGTAATCTCGTCATTACCACTATCATCGAGGCGGTCACTTAAATTACCGGAGCCATAGGCAATATCATGCAACTTGTTGCCGGCTTCCCTGATTGGTTTGACCACACCATGACTGATAAACCAGACCAGTGCCACCAGCACAACAGTGGATACCAAGCTCAACAGAAAAATCATGGTCAGCAAACCGCTTAATGCTGCGGCCTGTTCCGTTCTGTCTTTAGCAATTACCAGCACACCTATTGGCTTACCGGAATAATTTTCCACACTGGTGGCATAAATCGCCTGTGGAGCATCATTAAATTCATCATAAACAAACAGGTTGCCATCATTCAGTGCCGAGCGTTTTTGTTCATCATTAACTAATGGTCGACCTTTCATGGTTGTAGCAAATTCATCCATGGAACTGCCACGTAATATATCCAGGGACATATTGATATTGTGTTGTTCGGACACGCGGTCAAAAAATGCCTGACCAAAAGACATACCAAATTCTACCGAGCCCACATGTTTGCCATCATGAAAAACCGGAACAATACCTCGAACACCTAGCCCAGCCACACCAACTTCCAGGCCTTTGATTGGTTTCTGGCTTCGGTTGGTTTCAACAACTGTATGGCGGAAAGATGAAAGATCATCACCATGCTTTGCCAGCTTGTGAACCCTCAGAAAAGAGGTGGCAGGCGGTTCATGAAACTGAAACTGCCTGGCACCGTATTTTTCCTTAAGGGCTTTGAATCCATCAGCAAAAAAGCTTTCCAGTTGTTCGCGGTTTCTTTCCGCGAAAGCCTTTTGTACTTGTGGTATTTCAGCTACCAGTGCCGCCATTGATTGCGCACGCAGCCCTTCTGAGTTCACCTCGTTGAGAATATTTTCAGAAAGCTCATGCAGACTTTCTTCTTCTGCCTTACTCAATTCCTGCTTGGTAAATCTAAAGGTAAGTATTGAACTGACTGATAAAACCAGAATGATTGACAATGTTGTTGCGAATGCAAAACGGGCATTGATACTTAATTGACGGAACATCTCGCTTCCTTTGTTTTAATAACAGAACGATTTTCAAAAATGTTATACAGACAAAGTATATCGCCAGGTAAGGTATCTAACTCATGACAGAGATTAGAATCCGCTTGTTTATTGACGCCAGTCAACTTCAAGCAATAAAAAAGCCCGCATAGCGGGCTTTTGAAATCAAATAATAGTGCTTTATCAATTATTCTGGATAACAATATTAGGGAATTTTGATGCGTAGCTTTTGCCCTGCAGTGCCAGCTTGGCGGCTGCCTTACGCGCAATCTCGCAATATATCTGGGAAGGACGCGCATCCGGATCTGCAACTACTGTAGGTTTACCTGAGTCGGTTTCTTCACGAATGCGAAGTTCCAATGGCAGGGCACCAAGGAAATCCACGCCATATTGTTCAGCCATGCGGGCACCACCGCCTTCACCGAAGATATGCTCTTCATGACCACAGTTGGAACAGATATGAATACTCATGTTCTCAACAATACCCAGTACCGGCACTTCCACTTTCTCAAACATTTTGAAACCTTTGCGTGCATCAAGTAAAGCAATGTCCTGGGGAGTCGTGACAACAACTGCACCAGACACAGGCACTTTCTGCGCGAGCGTTAACTGGGTATCACCGGTACCTGGTGGCAAGTCGATAATCAGGTAATCAAGATCTGACCAGTTGGTATCATTCAATAGTTGTTCCAGGGCCTGGGTTACCATCGGGCCACGCCAGATCATTGGTGTTTCTTCATCGATCAGGAAACCAATTGACATTGCCTGCAGGTCATAGCTGCTCATCGGCTCAAGTGAGTTGCCGTCTTTTGAATCAGGCTGGCCTGAAATGCCCAGCATACGAGGCTGAGATGGGCCGTAGATATCGGCATCCAGGATACCGACCTTGGCTCCTTCATGAGAAAGGGCCAGGGCCAGGTTGACCGCGGTAGTCGATTTACCGACACCACCTTTACCGGAAGCCACAGCGATGATGTTTTTGACGTTATCTATAGGTTTCAGTGACTTCTGAACCGAGTGAGCCACTACTTTAATAGATACATTGACGTCACAGCTTCCAACACCATCTACGCCTTCAACAGCGGATTTGACGGCATTCGCGATATCATCTTTGACAGTGTTGACAGGAAACCCCATAACAACATCGACAGTCACTTTGTCACCGTCAATATTGATACCACCGATTGACTTGGTGGATACCAGGTCTTTTTCCATATGCGGTTCGATATACGATTTAATCGCTTCTTCTATTGCTGCTTGAGTTAATTCACTCATTGTCAAAGGTCTCCTAAAATCCACTGCGAGTGGGTCTATTACAAATTTGTGGAGGATTCTACACGAAAAGCCATAGAAAATACCCAAGTGTTTTACTGGGTTATACAAATTCCCACTTAGCTGAAATTCAGGTTTGGGATATGAATTTTCAGGGCTGTCCAAAACAGGATGTTTTGGTCAGAGCTTACAGGGATGTATTTACGCGTCCCTGAAAATACATACCTTAAACTTGAATGAATTATTACCGACATGACTCATTAATGACTAACGAACTGTATTCAATTATGAAATAATCACCTTTTTGAAACCCAATAAATCCAGACATGCCAGACAAGTCAGAAAACCCACGCAAAATCCTTGTAACCAGCGCCCTGCCTTATGCCAATGGCCCTATTCATATCGGTCACCTGGTTGAGTATATCCAAACCGATATCTGGAGCCGCTTTCAGAAAATGCGGGGCAATGAATGCTGGTATGTCTGTGCGGATGATGCTCACGGTACACCGATCATGCTGCATGCCCGCAAACAGGGGATTGAACCGGAAGACCTGATCACGCGTATCTGGAATGAACACACTGCAGATTTTGCGGATTTTGCCATAGGTTTCGATAACTATTACTCAACGCATTCCGATGAAAACCGCGAGATGGCCAACCGCATTTACCTTGCCAACCGTGACAAAGGCCACATAGCCAGTAAAACCATCTCCCAGGCCTATGACCCGGAAGCCAATATGTTCCTGCCGGACCGTTTCATCAAGGGTACCTGTCCAAAATGCGGTACCGATGACCAGTACGGTGACAACTGTGAAGCCTGCGGAGCCACCTATTCTCCGACCGAATTGAAAAATCCTGTTTCCGCGGTTTCTGGAGCAACGCCGATTGAAAAGGATTCCGAGCACTTATTCTTCAAGTTGTCTGATTTCGAAGATATGCTCAAACAATGGCATAAGGCCGGTCATGTGCAGGAAGAAATGGCCAACAAGATGAATGAATGGTTCGATGCCGGCCTGTCTGACTGGGACATCTCGCGAGATGCGCCTTATTTTGGCTTTGAAATCCCTGACGCACCCAACAAGTATTTCTACGTCTGGCTGGATGCCCCGATTGGCTACATCGCCAGTTTTAAAAACCTGGCGGACAAAACTGATGACCTGGATTTCGATGAGTTCTGGGCCAAAGACAGCAAGACAGAGCTGTATCATTTTATAGGCAAGGACATTATCAACTTCCATGCGCTGTTCTGGCCGGCGATGCTGCATGGTGCCGATTTCCGCATGCCAAACGGTGTGTTCGCCCACGGTTTTCTGACCGTTGATGGTGCCAAAATGTCCAAGTCTCGTGGCACCTTCATCATGGCACGGACCTACCTGAATCACCTGAACCCCGAATACCTGCGTTATTACTTTGCCGCCAAGCTAGGCTCCGGGGTTGATGATATCGATTTAAACCTGGATGACTTCCAGCAGCGCGTTAACTCTGACCTGGTCGGAAAAGTCGTCAATATCGCCAGTCGTAATGCCGGATTTATCAAGAAAAGATTTAACGGCAAATTATCAGATACCATTGCTGAACCTGCGTTATTTGATGAATTTATCCAGGCCGGTGACAGCATCGCTACACATTATGAAAACCGGGAATATTCCCGCGCCGTGCGTGAAATCATGGCCCTGGCCGATAAAGCCAACCAGTACATTGACGAGAAAAAACCCTGGGTCATCGCCAAGCAAGAAGAGATGGAACAGGAGCTACATGATGTCTGTTCCATGGGCATTAACCTTTTCAGGGTACTGATTGGTTACCTGCGCCCCATCCTGCCGACCACGGCCGAAGCATCGGAGCAGTTCCTGCAAATTGAACCGCTTACCTGGGATGCTCTTGCATCGCCACTGACCGGTCATGAAATCGCCAAGTTCAAACCCCTTATGACCCGCATTGAACGTGATCGTATCGATGCCATGCTGGAGGATTCCAAGCAACACCTGGAATCAATCGCAACAGCCAACAGAAAAGCCGAGAAAGAAAAGGACTCGGATAAAATCGGGCATGAAACCGACACTATCAGCTTTGATGATTTTGCCAAGGTTGACCTGCGAATCGCCAAAATCGTTGAAGCTTCGCACGTTGAAGGCGCTGACAAGCTCTTGCAGTTAACCCTGGATATTGGCGAATCAGTTACCCGTAATGTATTTGCCGGCATCAAGTCGGCGTATGCTCCGGAAGATTTGCAGGGAAAATTAACCGTCATGGTCGCTAACCTGGCACCACGAAAAATGAAATTTGGCATTTCTGAGGGTATGGTTCTCGCTGCAGGACCCGGCGGTAAGGAACTCTATATCCTTGAGCCAAATGAAGGTGCCCAGCCAGGTATGAAGGTAAAATAAACCCGCGATTTCTTTAACCTTTATCAAGTACGCAAACCAGCTATAAATGGTATGATTTGCAAGAAATTATCTGCATACAGACTATAGATGACTGAATACGCGCTCATACTGGTTAGCACGATCCTGGTGAACAACTTCGTTCTGGTGAAGTTTCTCGGCCTGTGCCCATTCATGGGTGTGTCGCGCAAACTGGAAACCGCCACCGGGATGGGGCTTGCGACCACGTTTGTTTTGACGCTGTCTTCGGTCTGTTCCTACCTGGTAAACGAATACCTGCTTATCCCGCTTGGCATTGAATACCTGCGAACCATCGCCTTTATCATGGTGATCGCAGTCGTTGTGCAATTTACCGAAATGGTCATGCATAAAACCAGCCCGCTGCTTTACCAGGTGCTGGGTATCTTCCTGCCATTAATAACCACCAACTGCGCCGTACTGGGTGTGGCACTGCTGAACACCCAGGAATCCCACGGTTTTATTGAATCTGCATTGTATGGTTTTGGTGCCGCCGTTGGTTTCTCACTGGTGCTGGTACTGTTTGCTGCGATTCGTGAACGCGTTGCCGTTGCCGATGTACCGATACCTTTCCAGGGCAATGCCATTGCATTGATTACGGCCGGTATCATGTCGATGGCGTTCATGGGATTTGCCGGACTGGTGAATATATAAATGGTGAACAAATAAACGATTATGTTTACGGCTATTGTCACAATCACCATGCTTGCCATCCTGTTCGGATTATTGCTTGGATATGCTTCAATCAAGTTTCATGTCGATGGCGACCCGATTGTCGATCAGATTGATTCTCTGTTACCCCAGACCCAATGTGGCCAATGCGGTTATGCCGGTTGCCGCCCGTATGCTGAAGCGATTGCCGATGGCGAGATTGCCAACAAATGTCCCCCGGGTGGAGAAGTGACGATGATTGCCCTTTCCGAGTTGCTTGGACGTGACCCGGTAACTTTGGAAGATGCCGAGGCAGCTGAAAAACCCAAGTCAGTCGCCTTTATTGTCGAAGAAGAATGTATTGGCTGCACCCTGTGTATCCAGGCCTGTCCTGTTGATGCAATCCTTGGCGCCGCCAAAAGCATGCACACGGTTATTTCGAATGAATGCACCGGTTGTGAATTATGCATTCCACCCTGCCCGGTCGAATGCATTCATATGCATCCTGTTGAAGAAGGCATTACCAGTTGGAAATGGCCGTTTCCACAATCTGATCAGTCAAATCAACCTGAGGCAGAACAACCAATCAGGGAAGCTTCGTGATGCATTCGCAAAAGACAGCTTTTTCTACGAAACGCAAACTCTGGGATTTCCATGGTGGTTTACACCTGGACGATAAAAAAACCATGTCATTACAGGCAGACATTGCAAAGTTGCCGGTGCCTGACAAAGTCATCATCCCGATTCAACAGCACATTGGCGAGGCGCCCGAGGTAATTGTTAAGGTTGGCGATAAAGTCGCCAAGGGACAATTGATTGCACAGGCCAAGGACTATGTCAGCGCCTCGATTCATGCTTCAACTTCGGGCACAGTTATCGCGATCGACGAGCAGGCTGTTCCGCATCCTTCAGGCCTTAAAGATCTTTGCATAACCATTGAAGCCGATTGCAACGACGCCTGGTACGAAGATCTCCCGGAACCGATGCAACCTTTCCTTGATTATTCTGAAGCCGAGTTGCGTGATCGCATCCGTTGGGCAGGCATTGTCGGCCTCGGTGGCGCAACATTCCCAAGTGGCGTCAAACTTAACCCCGGCCCGGGCAAAGATATTCAGACCCTGATTGTTAATGCCGCTGAATGTGAACCTTACATCACCTGCGACGATGCGCTGATGCAGTCGCATGCGGATGAAATTTTACAGGGTATTTTAATCACCCTGCATGTCATTCAGGCTGGTCATTGCCTGATTGGCATTGAAGACAACAAACCAGATGCCATCAAGGCCATGCAAACCGCGATAGATAAAGCCGGGGCTGGACATGTTGAAATTGTTGTCATCCCGACTGTGTATCCCAGTGGCGGTGAAAAGCAACTGATTAAAATTCTTACCGGCAAGGAAGTGCCCCGTCACGGTATCCCTGCTGATATCGGTATCGTCTGTCATAACGTTGCCACGCTCTATGCTATCTACGAAGCTGTAGAGCTTGGCAAACCGCTGATTTCCCGTTTAGTGACCGTCACAGGTGAAGGTGTGGCAGAACCCAAAAACATGCTGGTCGCCAACGGTACACCTATTAACTTTCTGGTTGAACAGGCTGGTGGTTACCGGAAAAACGTTAAGGAACTTATTCTTGGCGGCCCGATGATGGGCTTTACACTGCACGATGATAATTTGCCTGCCAGCAAAGGTACCAATTGCATTTTAGTGACCACTAAGCAAGACGCCCCGGAAAACTCGCCGGCAATGGCCTGCATACGCTGTGGCAAATGTGCCAGCGTCTGCCCTGCCAGCCTGTTACCGCAACAACTATACTGGTTTGCTCGTGCCAAGGATTTTGACAACGTACAGGAATACAACCTGTTTGACTGTATTGAATGTGGCTGTTGCGCGCATGTCTGTCCTTCCCACATCCCCCTGGTTCAGTATTACCGTTTTGCCAAAACAGAAGTCTGGGCACGCGAAGAAGAAAAAAGAAAAGCGGATATTGCCCGTCGGCGCCATGAATTTCGTGAAGCCAGGCTGGCACGCATAAAAGCCGAAAAAGACGCCAAGCTGCGCAAGAAAAAAGAAGCGCTTAATGCCAAAAGCGGGGTAGCCAAAGATCCCCAAAAAGCCGCGATTGAAGCTGCGATGAAACGCGTCGCAGAAAAGAAAAAAAAGTTACAGGATGCCGGGGTTAAACCCGCCAATACTGAAAACCTGACCCAGGCCCAGCAAAAACAGATCGAAGCTGCTGATAAACGCCGCGAGGACAATCCATCATGAAGTTTGTCACCAGCACTTCTCCACATACCTTCAAACCCAACAGCGTACAAAAAGTTATGCTCGAGGTTTTACTGGCATTGATTCCCGGCATCATTGCCATGACCTGGTATTTCGGCTGGGGTGTTCTGATTAATGTTTGCATAGCGGTTATTGCTGCAGTTGGCAGTGAAGCCCTGGTGATGAAACTGCGCAACCGTCCGGTAATGCCGGTTATCAGTGACCTGTCTGCTGTTGTCACCGCTGTTTTACTGGCTTTGGCGATTCCACCCCTGCTGCCCTGGTGGCTGACGGTAATTGGCGCTGTGTTTGCAATTGTCATCGTCAAACAGCTTTATGGTGGACTGGGCTATAACCCTTTCAACCCGGCGATGGCGGCCTACGTTTTGTTACTGGTTTCATGGCCCTCGCATATGACCAGCTGGTTGCCGCCAATCATGCTCAATGAGCATCCTCTTGATTTTATCCAGACACTCACTGTGATTTTCACCGGGGCACTGCCTGCAGGTCTGGACTGGGATGCCATTTCCAGTGCCACGCCGCTGGATGAAATGTTTACCCGTCTGGACCTCAACCAGATGATTGAGGAAATCCGTCAGTCTCAACTGTGGGGGGATTTTGGTGGTCGCGGCTGGGAATGGGTTAACAACTGGTACCTGCTTGGGGGGTTATACCTGCTCTATCGCAAAGTCATCAGCTGGCATATACCGGTAGCGATGATTGGCTCTTTGCTGGTTCTCAGCAGCATGGGTTACCTGGCTGATCCTGCAACTCACCCATTTCCTGCTTTTCATATCTTCAGTGGCGGCGTCATGTTAGGCGCATTTTTCATAGCTACCGATCCTGTTTCAGCCTGTACCACCAAGAAAGGTCAGCTTATCTATGGCGCTTCAATTGGAGCACTGGTGTTTGTGATTCGCAACTGGGGCGGTTACCCCGATGCCGTGGCTTTTGCAGTTCTGCTGATGAACATGGCAGCACCCACCATAGATTATTACACCCAGCCAAGAGTCTTCGGTGAAACGCAAAAGGCTGACCTGACTGAAACAGCTGAAAGAGATAAGCATGATTAACCGTCATCCTGTTATTGTCGCTTCGCTGTTACTGGGTTTTTTTGCCGTGATCGGTACCGCCCTGGTCGCGTACACCTACGAAGCGACGGTTGACCGAATTGCAGACAATGAACGGCGCGCCCTTCTGGATAAGCTTTATAAGATTATACCGGCGGACGATGTGGACAACGACATGCTGGAAGACACGCTGACCGTATCCAGTCCTCATCTGCTTGGTAATGATGAAACCCGGGTTTACATCGGACGCAAACTAAACCAGCCGGTCGCAGCGGTTTTTGAATCCATTGCTCCGGATGGTTACAGCGGCACTATTCGACTTCTGGTAGCGGTAAAAGCTGATGGCAGCCTGGGTGGTGTTAAAGTGGTTTCGCACAGGGAAACGCCGGGCCTTGGTGACAAAATTGAAGAAGAAAAATCTGACTGGGTTTTAGGTTTTGCCGGCAAATCATTGCTGTCCCCTGAAGAATCAAAATGGAAGGTAAAACGCGATGGTGGTGACTTTGACCAGTTTACCGGTGCTACCATTACACCACGGGCGATTGTAAAAGCGGTGAAAAACACGTTAGTGTATTTCCGTGATAACAAGGAGATGTTGTTTAAGGTAAAGCCTAATAATTTACCCAATTTACCAGCTAGTAATACCAGTGAAAGCGGCCAAGAGAAAGCATCATGACAGAAACTTATCGTGACATTATCAATAACGGCTTGTGGCACAACAACCAGGCACTGGTAGCGTTACTTGGCCTGTGTCCATTGCTCGCTGTCACCAACTCGGCAGTAAACGGCCTGGGCCTGGGACTGGCAACCCTGATGGTACTGATCGCCTCAAACGTCAGTGTTTCCTTGATCCGTAACTTTGTACGCCCTGAAATCCGCTTACCGGTTTTTGTTTTAATCATTGCTTCATTCGTAACCGCTGTTGAGTTATCGATGAATGCCTGGTTTCCTGAACTTTATAAAATCCTCGGTATTTTCATACCGCTGATTGTGACCAACTGTACAATTATCGGGCGCGCTGAAGCCTATGCATCCAAGCATAGCGTTATGCCTGCACTTGTTGATGCTATCAGCATGGGAACCGGCTTTTTGCTGGTACTTGTAACGCTTGGAGCTGCCAGGGAACTGATTGGCCAGGGCACATTGTTTGCCGATCTGCACCTGATGTTCGGCGAAGCTGCACGCTCTGTTTACTTTTCGCTGGGTGATGATTTTGAAGGTGCCCTTATTGCCATCCTGCCACCTGGAGCCTTCATTGGACTTGGTCTGTTGATTGCGGTTAAAAACATCATTGACCAGCGTGCAGAGAAAAAGAAAGCCTTAAATGTTTCATCTGAAACAGCTACAGCGGCAAGTTAAATCTGCTTTGTATACTCATAAAACATGAACACTATAGAAAATGAATAGTGAAAAAAGAGCGGAAATATTCAGCCGTCTAAGAAAAGAAAACCCGCACCCGACCACCGAGCTTAATTACAATACTCCGTTCGAATTACTCATTGCTGTGATACTTTCGGCACAGGCAACCGATGTTGGCGTCAACAAGGCAACAGCCAAACTTTATCCCAAAGCCAATACCCCTGAAAAAATTCTCAGGATGGGTGAAGCCAGGTTAAAAGACGCCATTAAAACCATCGGCCTGTTTAACAGCAAGGCCAAAAACGTTATCAAGACCTGTCAGATCCTGGTGGATCTATACAACAGTGAAGTCCCGGAAGACCGTAAAGCCCTGGAGGCTTTGCCCGGCGTGGGACGCAAAACTGCCAACGTGGTTTTAAATACGGCTTTTGGTCATCCAACCATTGCCGTGGATACGCATATTTTCAGGGTATCCAACCGTACCGGAATCGCCAAAGGCAAGGATGTTAACGAGGTAGAAAAAAAATTACTGCGATACGTACCGGCTGAATTTAAACAGGATGCCCATCACTGGCTGATTCTGCACGGCCGCTATACCTGTATTGCGCGCAAACCACGCTGCGGATCCTGTATCATTGAAGACCTGTGTGATTTCAAAGACAAAACCGAAAATTAAATTATGTTTGGCAATGACAGAAACCAGATGCGCCAGTTCTTTTTTGATGTCTGGACAAAGAAAAACCGGGGTGAAGTGTTCACATCACTGGAGCATATTGTTGCCAATGTAATTGACGAACACCCGGAATACCATCACTACCTGGATGACCGGGACAACACACTCGATAAAGAATGGATGCCAGAGCAGGGAGAAACAAACCCCTTTTTACATATGGGAATGCATATCAGTATCCAGGAGCAGCTTGGCGCAGACCAGCCTCCCGGTATCAAGCAAATCTACCAGCAACTTATTAATAAATATAATAAATCCCATGATGTCGAACATCATATGATCGACTGCCTGGGGCTCATTTTATGGCAGGCACAAACCACACAAAAAGAACCGGATTTATTGCAATATCAGGAATGTCTGAAAAAATTACTGTAACTGTGAAACAAAATCATTCTTGTCTCGGTCTTATTTTTCGACACGGTAATCACAGTTACCCCCAGAATTGAAACCTGGAATTTTAATCGGCGTTAAGCCAAATTTTTTATTGCTTAGGAGGCAATTATGTCTAAAACATCTATCAAGAAACCTTTAGTAGCAGCAATCGGTGCGGCGGTTGTCGGTGGACTGACTGCAACTACTGCTGTTTCAGCTGAAAACCCGTTCGCAATGCAGGAACTCAACAGCGGCTACATGCAGGTTGCTATGGAAGGTAAATGCGGTGAAGGAAAATGCGGCAGCAAACCTGCTGAAGGCAAGTGTGGTGAAGGTAAATGCGGTGGTGCTGAAAAATCTTCTGCCAAATCCTCTGAAGGTAAATGCGGCGAAGGCAAGTGCGGTGGTGCTG
>CALAZS010000100.1 GCA_937926265.1 uncultured Gammaproteobacteria bacterium | reverse complement strand
GCATGAAATTAATAAATTACCAAGGTTGATATCTGCGTATTTTACAGAAAATAAAATAATCTGCTTTTTGAAGGGTTCTGATTCAAACAGGATGTTTTCAACACGGGTGGTCCTGTGAGTCTTGCAACAAAGCTAAAAATGGGTAAGCTCTGAAAATAAAATTAAAAAATACCAAAGGAGTATCCAATGAAAAAATCCATATTCACTATTGTTAGCGGGCTCACATTGTCACTGGCTGTATCAGGTGTTTTTGCCGGTGAAAACCAGGCAATGCATGATGAAGCCCGGGCCAATGCGATGAAACTTGGTAAATCTTTAAAAACGACGTTGCAAAGTGCCATGAAAGCAGGTGGGCCTGTAGCAGCTGTAAAGGCATGCAATACCTCGGCAGATCCGATTGCCAGCAAAGTGGCTGCAGAGAGCGGATGGGCGGTAGGCCGAACCAGCTTAAAACTGAGAAACCCCAATAATGCCCCGGATGACTGGGAATTGACTGTATTAAACAAATTTGAAGAGCGTAAAGCAGCGGGTGAGTCTCCCAAGACGCTTGAGTTCAGTGAAACCGTGATGGTTGACGGCAAGAAAACTTTCCGCTTCATGAAAGCTATTCCAACTGGTGAAGTCTGCATGAACTGTCACGGCGGCGACCAGGTTAAAGCCGAAGTCGCTGAAACCATCAAAGGTTTTTACCCGGATGATGAAGCGCGCGGTTTCAAACCAGGTGATTTACGCGGAGCGTTCACTTTGAGTAAAACCCTTTAATCAAGGTGTTTCAGGTCAAGGGTTTTCATCATGCCAGCCTCATAGTCAGCAATGTTGGGCAATCACTGAGGTTTTACCACGATATTTTGGGTATGCAGGTTGATGAGAAACGGCCTGACCTGGGCTATCCGGGAGCCTGGCTTAACCTTGTGGGATTCCAGGTACACCTGCTTGAGCTGCCAAACCCGGATCCGCTGGATGGCCGCCCGGAACATGGTGGCAGAGACCGTCACCTGGCATTTCATATCGATGATATAAGCCAATTGATTGAAAAGCTGTCCGAAAAAAATATTCCTTTTACAACCAGCCGTTCCGGTCGAAAAGCCCTGTTTTGCCGCGACCCGGACCAAAATGCGCTAGAGTTTATAGAAAGTTAAAATACTGTCATATCTAGCTGGTGTTCGGAGAAATGATAATGAAAAAAGAACAAAATCTTAAACATAATGCCATCGTTTTTTTAACGGCAGCATTGATGTTATTTGGTGCTTCCCTCTATGCAGGTGGTGATACTCCTTCTCCGGTTTACACAAAGGTTATTGAAGGCGGTGATTATGAAGAATCGCTTAATACCTTAAAAGAAGTCATCAAGGGTAAAGGCATTAATATTGCCCATACACTGCCGCCGAGTGAAATGCTTGAAAGAACCGGTCCTGCCTTTGGCGTAACTGAAAAGGTTTTGGAAAATGGAGAAATGGTGGAATTTTGCAGTGCAAAAATCTCACACAAGTTAATCATGGCAAATTTTGAAAATATCAGCCTTTGTCCATTCTCTATCAGTATTTACGTGCTGACGGCTGATCCGGAAAATGTCAGGCTGTCATATAGAAAACCTTATGTGCTTGACGAAGCCTCTAAAGAGGCTGTGGCTGAAATGACTGCCTTGATGGAAGAAATAATCACGGAGACTGCAGAATGGTAAAATTCTCCAGTGTTATTTAGTCTTATCCGGTTTTATTACGTGGTGTGCGCCCATTAAGCTCTTGATGCAATGTAAGAGTGACTGGAGTTTGCAGGTTAAGCCCCAAATAAACTGACCAGCATTGTTCAAAATTCATTGTTCAGCATTCATTCAGCTACTGCTTCTTAAACTTACCATTAAGCCGGAATAATTCGGCGAAATGAATGAGGAGAGGCAAAATGAAAAAGCTGAATTTAAAAAAATTATTTATCGCTCCACTGGCAATTATTGCGTTGGTTGGAATGTCTGATGCGGCCCTGGCACATGACAACGGTAAGCGTGACCATAGACATGCTGACAGGGAATATTCAGGCAAATACCGTCATCTGGATCATAATCCCAAGTATCGTTCCATTAAAAAGCATTCACACAAGCCCTACGGCATTGTCACAATACGTAAACAGTATTCCAACTGGCCAAAACATTACAGACATGGGCATGGTCCCGTTCATGGGTATGGTCATGGGTATGGGCATGGTAAAGCTAAAGGCCTTCACAAACATCACCACAAACCTGTGAAATACGTTTATGTCCCAGCTTACAGACATGGTCATCATAAACACGGTCATGGAAAAACGGGTTATAGCCTGAAGTATTTCGGTGATAACTTTTCTATTGGTTTTAGAGAGTGGTACTAATTTAGAGCCATCCTAAATACAAATATTGACCTTTATACGTAATACCCGTCTTATACGGGTATTATGCGGTATCAACAAAATCTTCTTGCTGGTGCATTACTGGTTGTAGTTGCCGAGTTCTGTATGGCTTCGATGGGAGCCCTGGTAAAGTTGCTTGGCGAAAGCATGCCAAATGAAATGGCGGTTTTTGCCCGTAACCTTGCAGGCCTTTTGGTGCTGCTGCCGGTTTTATTGTCACATCGTGATTTTTCATTAAAAACTGATTGTCTGCATTTGCATTTATTGAGATCACTTGCAGGCCTGTCAGCCATGTACTGTTTTTTTTACGCCATCATTCATTTGCCATTGGCAGACAGTATGCTCTTGAAAATGACAGCACCACTGTTTATGCCTGTCATAGCAATAATCTGGTTAAGCGAAGGGATTACCCAGTGGACAGTGCTGGCCCTGATGCTGGGTTTTGCCGGTGTCTGGGTGATTCTTGATCCAACCGGAGAAATCAACTGGGCTATACTGGTCGGTATTGCAGGAGGGCTGTTGGCAGCAATCGCAAAAGTCTCTATCCGACGATTGTCCCGTACCGAACCGAATTTGAGAGTGGTTACCTATTTTGCCCTGGTCGGCACGGTGGTTTCCGCGGGCCCTGCCGCATTGAGCTGGACAATGCCGGATATAAACGGAATCTGGCTGATGGTGGCCATTGGTGTGGTGGGTACCCTGGGACAACTGGCTTTAACACGTGCCTACAGTATTTCTAATGCCGGCAAAGTGGCACCTCTGACTTACTTCTCGGTTATTTTCGGGGGAATTTACGGTTTTGTTTTTTGGGGTGAAATCCCCCAGGACAGGTTTTTGTTAGGCGCATTGCTAATTGCTGTTGCCGGTATGTTGACCATCAAAAAACCGGCTTACCGAAAGCCGGTATCAGATACTTCCCTGTAAATATTTTATTAACCTTTTTTATAACGGTCTTTAACTGGTATGGCCGGTTTCAATTCGCCGCCACAGTCTGCCATTATTTTTTAACAGGTCACCGGCTGCTTTGGGCCCCCAGGTACCAGCCGCATAGTTTGGAAAGTCCCGAGGTGGCAATGCTTTCCAGACATCAAGAACCGACTGCACAATCTCCCAGCCCTTTTCCACCGTGTCGGCATGTTTATAAAGGGTGGCATCACCATTCATACAATCGTAGATCAGGGTTTCATAACCGGTTGCCGGTTCATTTCCAAAATAATCAACGTAACTGAAATCCATGTTAACCGTATCGACGCGCATCGTGGGTCCCGGTATTTTTGCACCGAAAGTCATGTGGATTCCCTGGTTGGGCTGGATTCTTAACACCAGCATATCCGGATCCATTTTTTTGGTGTCGGTATTTTTAAACATGGTCAGCGGCGCACGCTTAAACTGTATGGCCACTTCACTATATTGTTCAGGCAGTCGTTTGCCCGTGCGTAAATAAAAAGGTACGCCTGCCCAGCGCCAGTTATCCATGCTCAACCTGATAGCGGCATAGGTTTCAGTGCCGGATTCAGGATTAACACCTGGTGAGTTCCTGTAGGCCTGAACCTTTTCACCATTAGGCATAGTGCCTTCAGAATATTGACCGCGAACAGTATGGTTTAGTACCTGTTCAGGGGTTAATGGCTGAATGGCATCAAGTACCTTGTTTACTTCATCCCTGACAGCATAGGCATCAAATGAATTAGGTGGTTCCATTGCCAGGAAACCAAGTAAAACCAATAAATGATTGGGAATCATGTCACGCAAGGCGCCGGCTTCTTCGTAGTAAAGGCCGCGATGTTCAACTCCTACGGATTCGGCAACAGTAATTTGAATATGATCGATATGCTGGCGATTCCATAGCGGTTCGATAAAACCGTTGGCAAATCGAAACACCATGATGTTCTGCACGGTTTCCTTGCCAAGGTAATGATCGATTCGATAAATCTGATGTTCCTGCAGATTCTGGTGTAAACGAGCGTTGAGTTTTTTAGCAGAATCAACATCGTAGCCAAAGGGTTTTTCGATAATCACCCGGCGCCAGTCATCCGGTGTCTCTGTCAGCAGGCCGCTGCTTGAAAGATTGTCGGTGATATCACCAAACAGGCTTGGTGGTACAGCCAGGTAAAACAGGTAATTTTTTTCGGTCAGGTTTTTTTTATCAATATTATCAAGCAGCTTTACCAGGTCCTGATAACTTGCCTGGCTGGTAAAGTCACCTTTCATGTAATGAATGCGTTCAGCAAGCTTGTTCCATATTGACTGGTCGAAGACTTCTTCAACATGATCCCGAACATGATCATGCAGGTAGTTACGAAAGCTTTCATCGTTCATTTCCTGGCGATCAAGTCCAACGACAGCAAATGAATCGGGCAGCAGATTGGCTCTAAACAGGTGAAACAATGCCGGGATAAGTTTGCGCGACGTCAGGTCGCCACCGGCACCAAAGATGATCATGATATTGGGTGGAGCCTGGGGGGCTTCTGCAAAATTGGTTTGTTGTAATGACATGAATAATCAACCTGGATTTCAAAAATTATTTTTTTTCATGGTGCCCGCCAAACTGGAATCGCATGGCAGACAGCAGTTTATTGGCAAACTCGGATTCATCACGGGAACTGAAACGTTCATATAAAGCGGCAGTCAACAACGGTGCTGGTGTGCCGGTTTCTATTGCCGCCTGGCAGGTCCAGCGGCCTTCGCCGGAGTCGGAAACTTTCCCTCCAAATTTTGATAGTTCGGCATCATCCTGCAGTGCCCGGGCTGTCAGGTCCAGTAGCCATGAAGAGATGACACTACCTCTGCGCCAAACCTCGGAGATTTCTGCGACATCAAAGTCATACTGATAGTAACGGGCGTTTTCCATTGGTGCGGTTTCGGCGTCGGCTTCTGTTTCCTGGTGACCGACATTGGCATGTTTAAGCAGGTTGAAACCTTCGGCATAAGCAGCCATCAATGCATACTCGATGCCGTTGTGAACCATTTTGACAAAATGTCCGGCGCCGGAGGGACCGCAATGCAGATAGCCCTGTTTGGCGGTTGATCCATTATTATTTCTATCGGTATCATCGCTGTTACCGGCTGGGGCCAGGCTTTTGAAAATAGGATCGAGGTTTTGTACCTGTTCGGTTTCACCGCCAATCATCAGGCAGTAACCGCGTTCAAGTCCGAAAACACCACCACTTGTGCCACAATCAATAAAATGCAGACCATGGTTTTTTAAGCTTTCGGCATGATGGATATCTTCACGGTAATTTGAGTTTCCTCCATCAATAATGGTGTCGCCGGCTTGCAGCAGCGGGATCAGTTCTTGGATGACATTATCGACAATAGCTGCCGGCACCATGACCCAGACATTCCTGGGGGCCTCGAGTTTTGCGCAAAGCTCTGCCAGGCTGGCTGAGCCGCTAGCGCCTTTTTCAACCATCGATTCAACAGATGCAGGACTGGTGTCAAACACCACGCAGTCATGTCCATCATTTAACAGGCGCTGCACCATGTTGGCGCCCATCCGTCCCAGTCCGATCATACCCAGTTGCATTGGTTTCTCCCGAATTAAAATCATTTGATGCATTTAGCATAGCGGTGTTTTAAAAAGATCACCCGGTTTTTTCCGGCATCGTTGTCATTTTTCTGTAATTGATTTGCTATTGAAAAAAGGCATTTATTGAGTTTAATTTGATTCAGATCATAAGGTTTTTAAAGAAACAGCCGATAAGCTCAAACATCAGGTCAAAAAAAATAAATTCCGTAAAAAAATTTAGGTGAAAAATAAATTTAGGGCAAAGACATGACTAAAGGGTATTCAATTCGTGCCAAGGTTTATATCACCCTGGCCATTCTTTTTTCTTTCATGATAGTTGCTTCAGCTGGTTACACAACATACAGCCAGCGAAGTCTCGTCGAGGAACTTGTAGAAGTTCAGACCCGTATCATGGCTGATTCTTATTTCGATACGATAAATACCCTGATGTTGACTGGCGGTATGGCAAACCGGGAAATTCCCCGTAAAAAACTCATGTCCAAACCTGAAGTGCTGGATGCCCGAATTATTCGCGCTGAAGCGCTGACCAAGGTGTTTGGCCCTGGTTCTGATTATTCCAGACCTGTAGATGACTATGATTACCGTGCCTTGCAAGGTGAATTAATCCAGGAGTTCAGGGAGGGCGACGATGGCAGGGTGTTGACGATGGTGATTCCCATGCCAGCGGAAAAAGATTCCAGGGGGGTTAACTGCATAATGTGTCATGTCGTACCAGAAGGGGAAATCCTGGGTGCGATTCGAGTTGACTATTCCCTTAAAGATCTCGATGCATCCGTATTCAATGACCTGGTTATCAATGTACTTATCAATACGGTGCTGATAATTATTGGCCTGTTCGGTATTGGTATTTTAATTGCCAGGGTTGTTACCGGACCACTGAAAAACCTGACAGCCAAAATGCGGGCTGTTGCCGAAGGCAGTTCCGGAGTGGATGAACAAATCACCATCACTTCAAGGGATGAAATCGGTGATCTTGCCGGTTACTTCAATAAAGCCACCAGGCGCTTTTCAAAAATCATTGATGATACCCACCGCAAGTCCAGGGAAGTGCTCAGAATTAAACAGGCACTTGATAACAACAGCACACCGACAACCATGTCAGATGATAAAAATTGCATGATATATATGAACCAGGCAGCTGACGAGCTGTTTAGAAAAATGCAGCCTGAATGGCAAAAGCAAATACCCGGCTTCGACGTTGACAAGCTGGTAGGTAAAAATATTTCTGATTATTTTACCGATGAGAATGTTAAGAAAAATTATCAGCAGAATCTTTCCGGTGAGTCAGAGCTGGATACACAAATTGCCAGTCGTTGTCTGCGACTGATTGCTTCACCGGTTTATGATGAGCAGAAAAATTATACCGGGCGTGTCACGCAGTGGATTGACCGCACAGAAATTATTGCCCAGGAAAAAGAAGAAGCTAATCGCCTTGAGCAGGAGCGCCAGGTCGCTGCGGAAAACCAGCGTATTCGTGTTGCCTTGGATAACGTCTCCAGCAATGTCATGTTGGCCAATACAGAACGTGAAATCATTTACATGAACAAAACTGCGATGCAGTTGTTTGCCGAGGCTGAAACAGACATCCAGCAGGATCTGCCGGGTTTTGATGCCTCAAGATTGATTGGCAATAACATTGATCAGTTCCATAAAAACCCGGAACACCAGATTCAGTTACTTGAAGCGCTTAACAGTACGTTTGAATCTGAACTGGAAGTTGGCGGCAGGACCATGCGCATTGTTGCCAACCCGGTTGTAGATGATGAGGGTAACCGACTTGGGACAGCAGTTGAATGGAATGACCGTACCGAAGAAGTTGCGGTTGAGCAGGAAATTGATAGCCTGATTGAAGCGGCGGGTTCAGGGGATCTTGAACGTCGACTAACCACCGAAGGCAAACAGGGATTCTTCCTGCAATTGTCTGAAGGTTTTAACCGTCTGCTTGATCAACTCACCAGTGTCTTTGAAGATATAGCCAATGTCATGGGTTATATGGCGGAGGGCGATTTAACTCACAGTATCGAAACAGATTACCAGGGTGAGTTTGGTCGTGTTAAAGACAATATCAATCAGACCATTGCCAATGTAGAAGGAACGGTATTCAGTTTGCGTGAATTGTCCGATGAAATAAACATTTCAGCCGAGGAAATAAACAGCGGTAATAACAACCTCAGTGTCAGAACAGATCAGCAGGCCTCCAACCTGGAAGAAACGGCTGCCAGCATGGAGGAATTGACCAGTACTGTCCGAAACAATGCGGATAATGCCCAACAGGCCAACCAGGTTGCGGTCAGTGCGCGTCAGTCAGCTGAAAAAGGTGGTGATGTTGTCAGCCGCGCTGTTACAGCGATGGAACAGATCAGCGCCTCATCGACACAGATTGCCGAAATTATTGGTGTCATTGATGAGATTGCCTTTCAGACTAACCTGCTTGCTCTTAACGCGTCAGTAGAAGCTGCGCGTGCCGGTGAACAGGGGCGTGGATTTGCCGTGGTTGCGACTGAAGTAAGAAACCTGGCTTCCCGGTCAGCTGATGCGGCCAAGGAAATCAAGGAACTGATTAAAGACTCAGTTGATAAGGTTAGCTCCGGTTCCGAACTGGTTAATGAAACAGGAGCTGCCCTCACAGGTATTGTTGAGGGCGTGAAAAAAGTCAGTGACATTATTGCTGAAATTGCAGCTGCCAGTTCCGAACAGACCCATGGTATCGAGCAGGTTAATCTCGCGGTAACACAAATGGATGAAATGACTCAACAAAATGCCGCGCTTGCCGAGGAAACATCGGCGGCCAGTATGACAATGAAAACCAATGCTGACAAAATGCAGAGCACCATGGAGTACTTTAAAGTTTCACCTAAGGGGTAACCAGGGGGTTAAGCAACCCAAAGTCGAAAGCTTATATGAAAGAGATTCTCGATAAAGAGCAATTGATTCACGATGTACTTAAACTTTATAAGACGTCTGAAACGATTTCAGATCAAGAGCTGAGAGTACAGCTTGATGCCGCCATTGAAAAATCAATGGTTGAAATCACTGATGAAGAATCAAGGGCGGTTACCATCCTGTTATCAGATTTACGAGGCTTTACGGCTTTATCTGAAAAGTTTTCGGCCTACCAGGTTATTCAGATGCTGAACAACTATTTTGCCGCGATGAATAAAATCATCAAGCAATATGGTGGCATGATCGACAAGTACATGGGCGATGCGGTCATGGTTATTTTTGGCTTGCCAAATAGCGCAGCAGATGATGCCGCCAGGGCAGTTGCCTGTGCGATCGAGATGCAGAACGCCATGGAGCAGGTTAACAGGGAAAATAACGAGAAAGGTTTTCCAGATCTATTTGCAGGTATCGGTATTAACACAGATTATGTTTCTGCAGGAGATGTCGGTTCCGATATTCATTCAGAATTTACCGTCATTGGTGATGGTGTGAATCTGGCGTCCCGCATTGAAGCTTACAGCCTCAGGGGACAAATCCTGATCAGTGAAAATACATATGACATTATCAGTGATGATGTTGAAATTGGTAATGTTAACAGTGTCAGTGTTAAAGGTAAGTCGGTGCCCGTTAGTCTATACGAGGTTGCAGCTTTGAATTGGCAGGGTAAGAAACTGCACACCACTAAACAGGATGTCAGGAACAGTGTGCGGTTGGAGATGCAGGCACCATTTTTATTTCATCGACTTGAAGGAAAAGAAGTGCTTCCAGAACAACATCATGGTGTTGTCAAAGATATCAGTTACAGTGGTTTATTTGCTGTACTGGAAAATGCCATTGAGCCATTGAGCAATATTAAATTTACCCTGGCACTTTCATTGATAGGTGGTCATACGCGTGATATTTACGCTAAAGTTGTAAGTGTCAGAAAAATGGAGGAAGGATATGGTTGTGGTATCGAGTTTACTGCCCTGGATACTGAAAGCCAGCAATCCATTAAAAAGTTTATTGACCAGGTTATTCATGGAAAATAATGGTGAGTTTTAGATTTAAAAAAATATTGCCGGTTTTTGCAGTCAGCCTGTTTGTGCATGGCTGTGGTTACGGCGAACGTGAAGTAAGCGTAGAGAGCTGCGATGACAACCTGGTGATATCAGATTGCAAATGGAAGGGGCAATTGTTTTCCTGCATGGTTGAAAACCGGATGAATAAAAACTATCCCGGTGTGCCAATCTGGAAATATGACGACCAGGAGCAGATGATTGAAAAAGCGCCTTACATCTACGCAGCGGCAATTCCGCCATCCGGCAAAAGGCGTGAAACATTACCTGTAACCAAGTACAACAAGGATGTCACGGTAAAAGTCGTTTTTTGCCGAAAACAACCTGCAGAACACGGTTCGCCAGTACAATCAGGACAATCTGGCACTAATTAATTTTATACAAATAACTCAAATATAAATTCATAACAGATTTTTCAGGTTCTTGATATTGTCTTCATACCGGATTAACCTGTTAATGCTCATCACTTAAAGCCTGGAACGAAGTCTTTGTCTAATTGAACGGAGGTGTTCATGACAAAAGGTACCAAGCATGTTAACGGACATTATTATCCTGCTCCGCACCCTGGTTGGGGTGGGTTCTGTGATGAACTGTTTCACTATACATCCCGCTATTATGCGGTAACTGAGTCGTTTTTACGGCATATGGCTGACAGGCCTGATTTTTCCATGTCTGGTTACAAGGCCAACAAACTCAGTGATTCCCAGAGGGAATTGATGTCCAAAATTTTAACCTTAAAACCCGATGAACTGACAGCTAAGCAGCTTATTTCCATTGTTGAATCAGTCATTATTGGGGGCGGTGACATTGAGGAAAAACTGTTAGAGCAGTTTCCTGATAATACAGAGATCACCCATGATGATGACATGATAGGCCATGTACCAAAGCCTCATTCAATGGATGTTTCACCTTTGGAACCCTGGTTAAACATGGCAGAGCGTTTAAACATGGCAGTCGCGGTGCATGATCACATAGTAGAAATCGATATGAAACAGCTCGCACTTCATCTTGATTCAAACAATTCAACCTTACGAACCAATTTACAAAATGGCATTATTGATCTGCACGAGGCAGGCTACCTGATCAAAAACCATCCTCATTTGACGCATCATGAAGCCCATGAAATTGGCGAAGAAGGTGCGGTTTAGAAGGGGCTTTTAACATGGGTATTTAGCAGGTTTTCAAGATGTGTGGTGGTGTTTCCTACAAAATTGAAGGCGAACCTTTAAAGGTTTATTTCCCAATGCCCGAGGCCAGGCTGCCCGTTGTTTTGAAAAATAATGAAATTTCCCGTCTGACCTGGGGACGCAGGAAAGACGAACCGGGTGAATTACCCCGTGGTGGCTGGGCCAGGCATGAATCAATCCTGAAAGGTACCTGGAACAAATACCACCCGGTTCCGGTAAAAATCGCTGTTGATGAATTTATGGAAAAAGACCGGCACAAAGTATCTCACTGGTTCAGCCTTGAACCGGGTCAGTTTATTCAGGGACTGGTAGCAAACTCGACGGATGGCCAGCAGCGTGTCTATGTGGTGACTGTGGAGCCCGAGGATAAGTCGATTCATGATCGCTGGCCGAGAATTGTGAGTACTTCCAGTCCAAACTAACTCTCAAAAAAGAAATGCCAGCCGAGTAAACCTTAAAACGGGTCAAACTCAAGCTGGCCAAGGGAGACATGGAGTTTTAAATACCCATGTTGAGGTAAATATATCCCATGCATATTAAAGTTAAATTACAGTATTTTCATTATGGTTGGTCTAAAATTATAAGTTAATGTTGATAAATGCTTATTCCAATTGGAGATCATTATGAAATCCTTTGTTTTTACTTTGATGTTCCTGGTTTCCGGGCTGATGTCTGCCCAGGTCTCTGCTGAACAGTGGCTTTGTGTAACGGAGAATATGGTGGGTTTCCGGCCTGCTGAAAAACCGGGTGACTGGCAATCAACAAAATTCAATGATAAACCGAAATTTCTGATCAGTGCTTCCCAGGAGCAGGGTAATAGCGTTTATAAAGTAAAAGAACTGGGTTCAAACCGGGAATTTGCTGCATGTCACTATTATGTCAATGAAATGGATGAGTACTACATCCTTTGTCCGGACAAATACGGCAGTGCCTTTTTGTTTAATAAGAACAGGAATCGGTTTCAATTCAGCAATGTCCTGGGTGAATACATCTATCCTTATCTCAAGGGGCGCTCGCCCTATATGAGCATTGGTCTTTGCTCAACATTTTGATAAGGATTTAAACTTTTGTCAGTTGATTTGGAATGGTATGACGAATACTCAATAGGTATACGTTTTATCGATGAAGAGCATAAGGGTCTTCTGTCAATCATGCGCGCGCTGCGCGACAGTGTTGAGGCAAATGATCTTGAGGAAGCAAAGTTGCTGACTGAGACGTTAATAGATCAGTCTAAAAAGCATTTTCTGCACGAAGAAAACTACCTGCAACACATTGGCTTTGATGGTCTGGAAGAGCATAAAGATTACCATAAAGAATTGATTGACCAGGCAATTGAAGTTAAGAAAATATGTGAGGGCGCAACCGGAGATAAAAACCTGGAAGCCTGTATAGATTCCATGGAAAAGTACATGATTGATGACGTAATCAGTGGTGACGTGGCTTTTAAGTCTTTTCTTGAATACAAGGGTTATATCGGGCGCGATCTTTTCTAATTCCTGCTTAATTTTATTTGAATGAAATTACCATGATAATTCAAGGTCTTTGTCATGAGGTGTCAATTTCTAATATGCTAATCTAAAGTAAATTGCCTTCTGAATTTAAGAGCTAGATCTATGTTACAGGAAACCAATAATAACTCTCTGATTCAATTGATCTATTTCAGCACTGCTACAAGAGATTTCAGTGATCATGAACTTGATGAATTACTTGAGGTTGCAAGAATCCGAAATGAAAAACTCGGTGTTACTGGAATGCTGATTTATGCCGAAGGAACATTCATGCAGGTTTTGGAGGGAGAGTATTCTGATGTTCACTATGTTTACAGCTCAATTCTGAAAGACCCAAGAAACAAAGATAATATTGAACTTTCAGAGAAGGTTATCAGTGAAAGAACCTTTTCAGATTGGAATATGCATTTTACAAGAATTTCAGCAAGAGAGTTCTCAAGTGTGTTATCACCCAGTAAGGGAAGCAAGTTCTACAATAGATCACTGGTTGAGAATTTAGCCAGTTTTATTTGAGTGACTTAAAAGTAGTCATTTAACCAATCATAACCCTGTTTCTTCCATTTTCCTTGGCTTTGTATAATGCCTTATCACAGCGCTGGATAAATGTTTCGGCTGTTTCATCTTCAGCAAATTCCGCAACACCAATAGAGGCGGTAATTTTTCCAAAATTTTTATTCTTGGCCTTGTCCTTGAGTTCCTTGGCAGAAATCGTTTTTCTTATCTGTTCGGCAATTACCTTGGCGCCAATATGGCTGGTGTGAGGTAAAATCACCGAAAATTCTTCTCCGCCATAACGTGCAGGGAAGTCCTGTCCCTTGACACAGTTCTTCAGTGAACTGCCAACATAACGAAGCACCTTGTCACCAACCAGGTGACCGAAAGTGTCATTGAATTTCTTAAAATGATCGATATCAATCAATAGCATACTCAAGGCTGAACTCTGTTCTTTTGCTTCGGTGATGGATTTGTCCAGGGTTTCGTCAAATGCTTTACGGTTTGCAATGCCGGTTAGAGCATCAGTCAATGACTCTTCCTTTATTTGTTCCAGTTCCTTGCGCAGGGATTCGACCTCATCCTGCATGTAAGTCATTTTGGCATCGAGCGAGTTTTGTGTTTTTGCCATGGAATTGGTGCCAGCAATCATTTTTTGCACTTCGGCCGAGATATCAGCAGTTGAACCCTGGGTATTCAAAACCGATGAAAACTGCTCGAGTTGGGTAGAAAAATTATTTAATTCTCCGCCGGATTGTTTAAATTCAGATTGGATACCACTGATAACCAGGCGAAGGTCATTCCTGAGTTTTTCAAGAGCGGTATTGTCCTGAATAAAAAAACGTTTGTAGATTTCCCAGAGTAGCTCCTGTTTTTCGCTATCAAGTTTTGAAACCGCTTCTTCCAATACTGTTTCCATTTCACGGTTTCGACCGGAAACATAATCATAGGCAAGACGATAATTGAGCGGTGAAGGTGGAACCTGGTTTTTGGATAAAAAAGCGAGTGAGAGTCTCAGTGCTTCTGATGCCTGCTCGTTATTTTGGTCTAAATAAGGGTTTTCCAAAAAGCTCTCCCGTAAAATCTAGACGCATGTACATGCGAGAATTTTTCAAATGTTTGAGATGATTCTAATGGAAATAAATTCTTTTGCCAGCCTAAATCAAGCCTATAAAAATAAAAGCCGCATGATAATTAATCAGGACGTTCTCATTGCAAAATGAGAGGTATGGTAGGAGACTGTTTAAACCTCGTAGGCAATCAAAATATCTTTATTTTCGGATTATGCCTGGCTGTACTTTTTTATCATTTTTTCATCATACTTTTATCAAATGGCCTGATAATCAGCATCAAAATAGCTGAAATATGCAAAAGCAAAGATATGCTTTACAGGAAATTCGAAAATGATGTTTTATCTAGCTTTCTTTAAACGACTGCTCTAACCCATTGTTGTCGTTTTCAGAGGCAGTGTATTCATGAACCATTTCTTCCCAATCTTGCTGATTTAATTGTACTTCTTCTACCTGGTAACTTGGGATATCGCTGAACATTGCTGTTTCCTCCTTGATAATTTGTAATTTGTTATTGATTTTAGACAAATCCAAGAGGACATAAATCGGTGAACTGTAAAACTGTGACTGTGCTTGAGGAAGAAATGCGAACCGAATCACACTTTCGGATTCACACGTTTCAAATTAAATTTTTGACTCGGCTTCTGACTGTGCCACTCGGGAAATCAGAAATAGTAAAGCAGCAGTGACAGTCCAAGCAGCACCGCTACCCATAACACCATGCTGCCAGTAGGCCAACTTCGCGCAAGTATGCCATAGGAGCCATGATGCCTGGCCAGGACTTGCTGGCTAAATGCAAAAATATCAAAACTGAATTTTTTTATTGCCTGGTCGACTGGTATTAACCTGTCCAGCAGCTTTTTTACACTTTGTGGAAACAGGTGACGATAAAACCATTCCGTGTCGAGATTGACTGATTTTAATTCTGGAGGATAAATGTTGGCCAGTTTTAACCATGCAAAAGCTAATGCAGAAAAGGCAAGCAATTGCATCTGAGCCAGGACATGGCTGACATCATAGGCCGAGTAATCAGTCGCGAAGGGTAGCATGGCATAGAGCAAGCCCGGAAAACTGCCAATGCCAACACAGAAGGCAGCCGCAATGCCCATGGCAAGTATCATGTTGCCTGGAGGTTCATGCGCAGTTTCGATATGTTTTGAGTCATGAGCGAAGAAAGCAAAAAACGGTATTTTAATGCCAGCATGGTGAAACACACCGGCCGCAGCAAACAGTAATGCCAGCCACACCAATGTATGACCTTCCTGGATTGCGGCACTAACCACCATGGCTTTACTAATGAATCCACTGAACAAAGGAAAAGCCGAAATGGATGCGGCACCAATGATACAAAGCAGCGTGGTTTTTGGCATTTTCTTGTAAAGCCCACCCAGTTCTGAGCCGCGGATCTCGCCGGTAACATGCAATACCGCGCCCATGCTCATCATCAGCAACCCCTTGTAAAGCACATGGCTGAATGCATGAGCTGTGGTGCCATTTAAGGCGAGTTCCGTACCAATGCCTATACCAACCACCATGTAGCCAAGTTGATTGATCAAGCTATAGGCTAAAACTTTACGTAAGTCGTTTTCAATGACGGCATAAAAAATCGGAAAACACGCCATGATGACACCAATAATGATCAACAGGTCAGTGCCGGGGAAACCGCGAGCCAGGGCGTAGATGGCAACCTTGGTTGTAAACGATGCCAGAAATACTGTGCCGGTCGGCGTTGCTTCTGGATAAGCGTCTGTTAGCCAACCATGCAGTAGAGGGAAGGCCGCCTTGATACCAAAAGCTATAAAGATCAGCCAGCCGCCCGAACTCTCGAGACCAATATAATTAAAGCTTAAGCCGTTACCGGCACTTGAATAGAATATTGCGCCGCTAAGCAATAAAAGGCCGGAGCTGATTTGAATCAGCAGATATCGCATGCCTGCTTTATAGGCACGTTCAGTGCGTCGGGCGAAAATTAAAAATACCGAGGTTAGGGCTAATAATTCCCAGTAAACAAATAGTGTCAGCAAATCACCCGCCAGGACTGCTCCGACGGCACTGCCAGCATAGGCAAGCGCAGCCAGGTCCTGCATTGGGTCTTTGACATGTAACGCGTAAATAACGCCGATAAGTGCTGCCAGGTTGAACAGGTAACCAAACAATATAGACAGCGCATCAATTCTTACGGGTGTTAGCTGCAGGCCCATTAACTCCACAGAAAAGACATCGCCAGGTTCTAACTGGAAAATCGCATAGGCACTGATGAGGGGAGCAGCAAGCATAATAATTGCACGCAGGCTTCCACGGGTAACTGAAGCCATGATGGCGGCGATGAACAGTGGTATCGCTGGCCAGAGCTCAATCATTTGATTTCTCCGCTGACTTTTCTTGCAGCTTCCCCTGTTCAGGATCGTCGGGTTCATCGCCGTAATAACGTTCGTCGCGCATCACCAGTTTACGAATTTCCCTGGCCAGTAAAACTAAAAAGACGCAGGAAACAAAACCATAAATGGCATAGAAGGCAAATATTTCTTCTAACGGATGTGAAGCGTGTCGATGTAAAACCAGGTCGAGTCCGACCAGGATGATGCAGACTGTGACCAGTGCTCTAACAACTAACCTAATGTTCTTCGGATCATCAAAAATATATTGCTTGGTTTTTTTTGAATCCATCAGAAGATGCCTCCCAATAATTGGTAAATTGGCTCTGACCAGAAAAACAATAGAATGCAGCCGGTTACCGCAATACTAATGGCAAGCAGACTGGCTAATGGAGCTTCATTGATAGCTGTGGGTGATGCAGCATTTGAATTATTTTCAGGTTTAAAAAAAGCACGAACAGGTATGACCACCAGGTAGGCAATATTAAGCAATGAGCTGATCAGTAAAACCATGGTAAATAGCCATATGCCATTATCCATAGTGCCTTGTATCAGCATCCATTTACTCCAGGTGCCACCAAAAGGCGGTAGGCCAACGATGGACAGCGAGCCAATCAGAAAAGCTAACATGGTAAAAGGCATACGACGGCCTAGCCCATCAAGTTCACTGACCTTGGTTTTATGAGCGGCCACCATTATGGCGCCGGCACAGAAGAACAGTGTGATTTTTCCAAAGGCATGCATGGCGATATGCATACCACCACCAATGATACCAGCCGTTACACCCAGCATTGCACCCATGATGATGTAGCTTAGCTGGCTGATAGTGGAGTACGCCAAACGGGTTTTTAAATTGTCCTTGGTCATGGCAATCAAAGAGGCAAGCAGAATCGTCAAACCAGCCAGGCCAGCAAGCCAGTCAGCAACGGCTAATCCAGCAATGGTATCGATACCAAATAAATAGACACTGACTTTTAAGATGGTAAAAACACCGGCTTTTACAACGGCAACAGCATGTAATAATGCCGATACAGGTGTTGGTGCAACCATGGCTGCGGGCAACCAACGGTGAAAGGGCATAATTGCAGCCTTACCCGTGCCTATGACATACAGAACAAGTAACACTCCGAGAATTGCTGGATCAGCTTCGGCACTGAATACACCACCATGTTTGAAATCCAGCGTACCGGTCAGCTGCCAGGTCCATATCATCGCTAACAAAAGAAAGCCGACTGAAGTACCCATTAACAGGCCAAGGTATACACGCCCTGCCTTGCGTGATTTTTCATTGCCGGCATGAGTAACCAAGGGGTAGGTCGATAGCGTTAAAATTTCGTAGAAGACAAAAAGCGTTAGCATATTCTCTGACAGGGCAATTCCCATTGCAGCTGCTATGGAAACAGCAAATGCCGCATAAAAGCGCGTCTGGTTTTTTTCCTGGTGGGTTCGCATATAGCCAATCGCGTAAAGAATGGTGATTGGCCAGAGAAAACTTGCAACTAAAGCAAACAATAACCCAAGTGGCTCAAGTGAAAGCGATAAAGTCAGGCCGGGTATGGGTTCAGCTAAAACAAGTGACTGAGGGTTTTCGAGACTGGTGATGGCCGCCAGTTGGGCAACCAGGCTAAAAAGCCCAATACCGGCAAAAATAGAAACAGCTTCTCGCAAGTTGGGATATTTACCGGTGATTAATATACCCACTGAGGCAATCACCGGTATTAATAATATCCAGGTTATTAGCTGTAACTCTGTCAACGGCCAACTCCAGATAATTCACTGGCAGCGCTACTGGCCAAGCCAATGCTGAAATCGGTTTGAATGCCAAAGTAGAAATTAGCAATAACTAGTATCCATAATGGCAGCAACATGGATAAAGGTGCTTCCTGGACATATTGATAAGGGTTTGGTTTGCCAAAATAGGCAGCTTCCACCAGTCTCCAAATATAGATGACAGCCAGGATTGAACCAACCAGGATCAACAGTGCAATTGGCCAAAGTTCAAGTTCCAATGCGGCTAACACCAGGTACCATTTGCTGATGAATCCAACTGTGGGTGGAATACCAATCAGGCTTAAACCACCCGCGACAATAGCCGCCATGGTCCATGGCATTCTTTTACCCAGTCCGGAAAAGTCTTTAATTGATGTCGAACCAATCCGGAAAGCAATAGCGCCAAGGGCAATGAACAAGGCACCCTTCATTAGAGCATGATTAAATAAATGCAGAATAGATGCAGTCAGTCCGGTTGTGGTTGCCAGGCCGATTCCCAATACCATGTAGCCAATTTGAGCAACACTCGAGTAGGCAAACATTCGTTTGATGTCACCCTGGTAAACGGCTACAAGTGAAGCGGAAATAATGCCAATGAGGCCCAGGGTTACCAGAAGTGTATCCAATGGCATTAGCTGCAGAGAGAAATCGAGGGTGAATACCCCCAGAATAATTCTTATGAGTAAATAAACTGCAACCTTGGTTGCGGTCGCGGCTAAAAATGCAGTAACGACGGAAGGCGCGTAGGCGTAAGCGTTGGGTAACCATAGGTGCAGAGGAAACAGCGCCAGCTTCAAACCAACCCCAACAGTCAGAAATGCAAAGCCGGCACGCACAGTTCTGGTGTCAGCAACTTCCGGTAGCCTGGCAGCGAGGTCAGCCATGTTAAGCGTGCCAGTCATCATGTAAAGCGAACCGATGCCGATCAGGATAAAAGTGGCGCCTATAGTGCCCATGATCAGGTAGGTGAACGAGGCATTTAAGGCCCGGCGGTCTTTTCCCATACTTATCAGTGCATAGGAGGACAGCGAGGAAATTTCCAGGAACACAAAAACATTGAATGCGTCACCAGTAGCAACTATGCCCAGCAAGCCGGCAAAGGCCAGCATGAAAGCCGCATAGAAGTACGCTATTCGGTTTTCTGGTATTTCTTTTTCCACGCTCTTTTTTGCAAACAGCATCACCAATGAGGCAATGGCCGTCACAATAAGCAAAACATAGGCAGCCAGTAGGTCGATGCGGTATTCTATTCCCCAGGGGGGCTCCCATCCGCCTAACCAGTAACTTATCGTGCCAAGCTCATTAACCTGAAAAACTAACTGTATAGCAATAAAAAAACTTATTAAGGCAGACAGTATCGATACAAACCAGGCCAGGATAGGACGGTTTAACAGGACACACAGTGGTGCGGTCAGAAGCGGAATGATCACAACCAGTATTGGCAAATGATCCATAAAGCTCATTATTGCGATTCTCTGCTGTTCACACTGGGAGCTTCCTCAGTGATAGCGTCATCTACAAGATCCTTGGCATTAATCTCATCCTCTTCGACTGAGCCATAGGCCTCATGGATTCGTACGACAATAGCCAGGCCTACAGCAGTTGTAGCAACGCCAACAACAATGGCGGTCAGAATCAAAACATGCGGTAACGGGTTGGAATAGAGGCTGGCGCCCTCAACGAATATTGGCGCTTCACCCCCGGAGATTTTTCCCATGGAGATATAAAATATAAATACGGAAGTTTGAAACAGTGAAAGCCCAACGAGTTTTTTGATCAGGTTGCCCTGGGCAATGACCACGTAAAAGCCGGCCATCATTAGAAATACCACAACCAGGTAGTTATATATGCCAGGTAATTCGATCATGTTTTTCGCTTCCGCCCGGATATGGCAAAGAATATTAACAAGATCACAGAGAACACGGTCACGCCTACGCCGAGTTCAACCAGTAAGATACCCAGGTGCTGTCCATGCACGGGATCCTGTGAAAGAGCCGAATAATCCAGAAATGCCTTGCCATTCAGAATGGAAACAACGCCGACACCACCATAAATCAAAACCCCTAGCGCAGCCAGGCGAGGCAGCCAGGCTGGGGAAATGACAGTCCTTGCCTGTTTTTGACCAAAGGCGAGATCATAAAGCACAAAACCGGTTGCAAAAATAACGCCTGCCTGGAATCCACCTCCGGCACCAAAATCACCATGGAACTGAACATACAGCCCATATATAAGTATCAAAGGGATTAACAATTTGACGACAACTTTCAAAATGATCTGGTCATCGACTGAATTAAACGGAGGACGATACTCAGAGCCCTTTTGAATACCAAGCAATAACATGACAGCCAGGGCCGCCGTAAATATAACGACTGTTTCACCGAAAGTATCATAGCCGCGATAACTGGCCAGCACGGCAGTGACCATATTGGGCATGCCAACTTCTGCTTGGGATTGCTGGATATATCTTGGGGCAACGTGCTGATGAACCGGGGCAGAAGCATCTCCAAATAATGGCGCATCCAGGGCGGCATAAATCAGTGCAGCCCCAGTAATGCCAACAACCATCAGAGGTAGTACGTTTCCATGTTTTGGCTTGGCTTCAAACCGGCGGGTCAGGTACAGGCTGGAAAGCATCAAAACCGTTGTTACACCTGCACCAACAGCGGCTTCTGTAAAGGCTACATCGACAGCGTCCAGGTCCATAAATAGTGCAGCGGTGGTAAGGCTGTAGATCCCGGACAGCATGATTACAGCAAATAAATCGCGAATGCGAATAACAGCGATGGCAATCATTAGCAGGAATCCCAGCAGGATAATGTCAATCAGGTTTTCGATGTCTGATCTCCCTTTTTACTTTCCTGTTTCTGATTGGCAACTAAAGGACGTTTTCCACCAATAAGGGCAGCTTTTGCCATCGCATGGGTTGCTGTCGGGTTGGTGGCCAGAATAAGCACCATGATCATGAAGACCTTGAAAGTATCCAGGGACCAATCCATTTGCAGCATTAATCCAGTCAATAACAGGGGGGTTGCCAGGGTTTCAGTTACACCGGCAGCATGCACCCGTGAAAAAAAGTCTGGCAGTCGCAGCAGACCAACCCCGCCGGTGATGCAAAGTAAACCGCCGATGAAAAAGAAAAATCCGCTGGCCCAATCCAATAAAATGCTCACAATGAGGTATCTTCCTGTGTATCTGCCTGCTTGTTTTGTTCAGCAGCAGCGCTGAGTTCAAAAAAGCGCATGACAGCGATGGTGCCAACGAAATTGACCATGGCATAAAGCAAAGCAACATCAAGAAAGCTATGCCAGGATAAAGCATATCCACCCAGGGCAATTAAAAGTACTGTCTTGGTTCCAAACGAATTGGCAGCAAGCATTCGGTCATATTCGGTGGGCCCCATAAAAGCCCTGATCAAGGCCAGGATCATTGTGACAAGAACGGCAAGAATGGCGGCAACAATCATGACTTCAAACCAATCTTCAAGATTCGCCGCTGCATTTCCCCCTTACGAAGATCTTCTATACCTTCAGGCGAAAGACTATGAATCATAAAGTGGTCTTCACTGACATCTGTTGTAAGAGTTCCTGGAGTTAGTGTTATTGAGTTAGCGTAAAGTGTTTTTTCCAGCGTTGTGGATACTTCGGTGTCCAGTTTTTCCCAACAGGGCTCAATCGGCAGGGAAGGGCTCCATATACGCCGGGCTACATCGATGTTGGATAAAACAACCTGCCAGAAAAGCCAGCCAAGATAATGAAAGAATTTATAGCCGGGGCGAAGTTTTATTGGTTCTGCATCGGTTTTATCCATTTTCCACAAAATAAGCGTCACGCCAAGGACGGACAGGCCGCCCAGGAAAAGTATCAGGGCAATAAAATGACCAGACAGCAGAAGCCATAAGACTGACAAGCTGCCTGCTATATATAGGTAACGCATATTTATATTCTATTTATAGGGTAATTATACGTAAAGGAAATAGTTTTTAACCATAAACTATATAAAAATCAATAAGTTATTTAATTTTTGGTGGTGATAGGCCAGTAATCTCTGGCGCAGCAAAAATAAATAATCAAACTATATTATAGAACCACTGTGTATCAGTTTGGTCGATATGTTCTAACTGAATGCGATATTAAATAGGATTTTTTAACAATAATGATTATTAATTTTATATAAAGGGAATTTGGGTCGTATATAAAAAAGTAATGGCGAACAAAAGAATCTTGATTAGTGTTCTCTAATACGTGTCATTATTATTCGCTGCGCCGTAGAAGAACCTTTTTAGGAGAGGAAAAAAATGACTAATCCATTTAGTACCCTGCCTTTCGATGCTGCAATCATGCAAGGATATGTAATCCTGATGGTATTGTTGGTAATCGGTGGGACAATATTCGATATCATTCATAAGAAAAGTGCCCAATACTTTTTTGAAAATACCAAAAAGCAGGAAAAAGCTGCTAAACGTACACTCACGAGTGGTGATAAAACCTCAGCTGCCGTAGGCGTAGTACTTAACGAAGTACTGACATCTGCAGAATTTGCTAATCCTCAGCGCAGACTGTCTCACCTGTTTACCATGTATGGTTTCATCATCTTTGTCGTTTCTACGGCTGTATTGATATTCGGCGGTGCTGAAGGTGGAATCTGGGGCACATTGTGGCACCTGGGCGCTGCTTCTCTCGCTTTCGGTGGTTACTGGTTCTGGTTCTTCATCCGTGTTGATGTTTCTTCAGAAGGCCACAAATGGTACCAGTTGCAGAAAGCAGACCTGTTCATCGTTTCTGC
>CALAZS010000099.1 GCA_937926265.1 uncultured Gammaproteobacteria bacterium | reverse complement strand
AGAATTCCAATAAAAATACAGAGGAAAATAAAATTAATTAAATGAAACAATAATCCCCATTGAGGCTGGACTATGACAAACTTCAAAGGGCTTGGTAATTTTTCGATTGAACAAGCCTTTGTAATTCACAAAAAATAATCAAATTCTTTATTGAAAACTACCAGCCGGTCTCAGTTATTATCCAGGTAACAATAAATAGAAACAAAGCAAGCCCAATAATTCTGTCGACTGTGATATCAAAACGAACCCCAGACAAGTCATGTTCTGGGTAGTCCACAGGCCACTTTCCTTGATTTACTGCATCCAGAAGTAAATGAGGCGTTACAGGTATATAAGGTACACGAAATGAGGGCGAGTTCTTGAAAAGTCCAGCTAAGCCTAATGCATTATCTTCAGTGTGATGGAAATACCATCGATAATTTCGCATATCAACATTAAATTCACGCTCAAATTTATGCATTACGATAGAGAAATCACTTCCAGTGATACCAAGATCATCATGAAGGTCAGAAGAGGGAGTAAGTTCACTCATTAGAAAGGGTTCAACACGGTTTAAAAAATAATAAATATCTCTCATTTGAACCATTTTAATGACTCCTAGTAACTAGATCGTGAATAGTAGTGGTATTTATCAGGTTTATCTTATAAATAAAATGACAATATTAGTTAATCAGAGTTCATAAAACCTAAGTTAACAGAATGCGATAGTACCAAGGCAACCTATGCTGACACTTTCTTATCACCCGCTTTATACAGACGGTATCGATCCTGAGGCTCGCTTCCCTCGTGAGCGTTACCAAATGTTGGAAAAACGCTTAAGCCAAGAGCCCTTATTCAAGCTTCGTCAATCAAGACAGGTAACAAGAGAAGAGCTTCTTAAGGCTCATGCAGCTGATTATATCGATCGCTTTTTAGCTAAAAAACTTACAGATAAAGAAATCCGACAGATTGGCTTGAGGCCCTGGACATCAGACACTGTATCACGCACTTTACATATAATCGGCGGAAGCATGCAGGCGATGCAGCATGTACTGGAGTTTGGCGGCTTCTCGGGCAATATGGCTGGAGGCACACATCATGCTCATTGTGATTATGGTAGTGGTTATTGTATTTTCAATGATATAGCTGTTTGTGCTTTGAATGCGCTTCAATATTCGCAAATTAATCGGATTTTGGTTCTTGACTATGATGTCCACCAGGGTGATGGGACGGCAGCGATACTTGCATCAAATGACCAGATATCTACGGTTTCTGTACATGGTAAGAAAAATTTTCCTTATCGCAAACAACAGAGTGACCTAGACATTGATCTGCCAAGTAATATAGATGATGAAGTCTATTTGGATGCAATTAGTCTAACACTAGATCAATTTAATTTTGATGATTTTGACTTGTTGCTATACCAGGGCGGCGTTGATCCACTCAAAGAAGATAAACTTGGACTACTTGACATAAGTCGACGTGGTTTGGATAAACGAAATCGTATGGTCTTCGAAAAAGCCCACTCAGCCAATCTACCGACAGTGATTTTTATGGGAGGCGGGTATGCAGACCCTATTAGCTTGAGTGTTGATGCATTCTATGATTTGTTTTCTGCCGCAGCTGAATTTAATTCATAAGGTGATGGATTATATAAATAGGGAGAAAATATATCCGATTATGAAACTCTAACGACTTTGCTCGGAAAAAAACGATAGAAGAGATATCATTATGAAACACGCAGGCAAATTATTCTTTTTTCAAAAAAATATCTTTGTGTAAGTCCGCTTTGATAGTAATTGAAAAAATTGTAACAAAAGTTGACTGGCTGCTAAATACAGATACTGTTGAAAAACTCTTAACCTAAAAGTTGCTGTGTAAGATTTATACAAAT
>CALAZS010000098.1 GCA_937926265.1 uncultured Gammaproteobacteria bacterium | reverse complement strand
GTCCTATTCACTTTATTGATTCTTACAGGTGTACATGCAGTTGTTAACGGACAAGGAGATACAACGGCGCTCAAACCAAATATCGTTTTAATCCTGGTAGACGATTCAGGTTTGATGGATTTTGGGGCTTTTGGAGGAGAAGCGAGAACCCCCAACATTGACAGGCTGGCCAATGGCGGCCTGATGTTCACAAATATGCACGCCTCTCCGGTATGTTCACCATCAAGAGCTATGCTGCTGACCGGCACAGACAGTCATTTGGCGGGTGTAGCCAATTTACCTGAAATGCTTCCTGAGGAGTATCAATCAATCAGAGGTTACGAAGGCGTTTTAAACAGACGCGTGCAAACTATAGCCACTCGTTTAAAGGAGGCCGATTACAATACCTATGCCACTGGTAAATGGCATTTAGGGCATGATGAACATACGCTTCCTACCAAAAGAGGTTTTGATCGCTCCTTTATCCTGGGCGGGTCTGGCGCCAGCAACTACAACAACCGCGGCTATCTTCCCATGAAACCTGTTGCTCACTGGTATGCGGATGGAGCAGAAACAGAACTCCCGGAGGATTTTTATTCCTCAAAAACTTATATAGATAAAACCATTGCATTTCATGAAGAAGAGGTACATAAGGATAAGCCCTTCTTTTCATACATAGCATTTCAAGCCATTCATACCCCCATACAAGCCCCAAAGGAGTTTGTTGAGCCTTATATGGATACCTATAAAGATGGATGGCATAAGCTTCGTGAAAAGCGCTTTGAAAAGGCTAAGGAAATGGGGATCATCCCTGGGAACGCTAAGCTTACAGACATATTCCCTGATTTCAAAAAGTGGGACGATCTATCTCCAAAGGAGCAAAAATCCTATGTTACAACCATGGCCGTGACTGCTGGGATGATTGAAGCAATGGACTATCACATCGGCAGGTATCTTGATTATCTCACACAAGAAGGGTTGACCGAGAATACAATATTCATTATTACATCGGATAATGGCCCTGACGGGGCAGAATACCGCACGGGTTTACCATGGGCGTATTCACACGGATATCACCGCGACTTTGAGGAAAAAGGTGGCAAAAACTTCTTCGGTTATCTCGGTCCTGAAATTGCTAATGCCCTTTCATCTCCGTTTTCTTATTTCAAATATTATACGGGAGAGGGTGGATTGCGTGTTCCGCTGATCATCAATGGTAAAAATCTACCTAAAAACGCGCAGACAAACGAGTTTTGTTTCTTTACCGACATTGCCCCGACGATTTATGATTTGGCAGGTATTCCTACCTCGGCTAATGAGGGTTATAATCCGATTACAGGCAAAAGTATGCTGCCTCATATCATGGATTTTACAATACCCGTATACAACGCCAATGAAGGAGTAGGGTTGGAAGCTGCCAGTAGTTCAGCCTACTTTTTAAATGGATTTAAAATTGTGAAAAACAATATTCCACTTGGGGACAATGAGTGGCATATGTATAACCTCCAGATTGACCCTGCGGAAAGTAATGATATAGCACAATTGCAGCCAGATCTTTTTCAAAAAATGCTTGCGGAATACGAGGCCTATGAACGCAGCATGGGAGTAGTCGCAATGCCGAAGGGCTACTCTGCAGCTGGAACCGTAGCAATTAAGTCCTATCGGAAAATATTTATGAATTGGTCGCCTTACCTCCTTTTGGTATTGGCCAGTATAACCGGAATTTTAATCTGGAGAAAGCGCAAGTCTAATAAGGGCTGATGGAAGACGAAAAAAATCACGTCTTTACTGAAATTGAGATCAATGCCACACCAGAGCAAGTATGGAGTGTGCTTACAGATTGGAATAAATTGAAAGAATGGAGCTCATCATTTATTGGAATTTCAACGGAAAGACTATCGGAAGGGGAAACATTCATTTCCTATTTCAAAAATCCACTTACCGGAAAACCAATTGAGTTACCACATATCTGCACGGAGTATGAAGAAGGAAGGAAATTCGGATGGTCAGGCAATCTTATTGGAAAGACAATAGACCATCATATTTACTCTGTAGAGCCAACGAAACAAGGTACCACATTGTTCAGGCAAGAAGATGGCCTGCATGGACCTCATAGCAAATTCCTGAATATCCTGGCTAAACACAAAATGATGGCCATGTATAAGAGGTTCAATCAGGAATTAAAAAAAAGAGTAGAATTTCTTTATCCAGGAAATTAACAGTAGTCCTACCTTAACAGACCTGATGGTTATACAACAAACTGCCAGTCCATGAAAGTCATCTCCTTAATTCTCATAACCCTTTGTTCAACCTCAGTAATCGCTCAATCAGATCTCGAAGGGATTTGGGAAACCGGTCAGGAGAATACAAAAATTGAAATTGCAGAGCTCAACGGGCAACTTACAGGAAAAATTAAGTCATCGGATAACCAGAAAGCCACCATTGGAAAAGTAATTCTTAAAGACCTGAAAAAGGATGGTTCTAACTGGACTGGCCGGCTCTACGCCGCCAGACGAGGGGAATGGTATGATGTTGAAATTACCCCGAATCAGCGTATTCTGGAACTGGAGATCCGTGCTGGGATTTTTAGTAAGTCCGTAGTATGGAAAAGATACTAACAGAAGGGGACGTTCCTGATTGGTCAATATAACTCATTAATAGTACAGATGAAGAAAATCGTATTAATACTTCTCTCAATCGTAGGCATCCTCCTTGCTGCTGCCTGGGTTTCAATTGCGTTTTATCCGGATAGATTGGTGCCTTATTTCATCCCTAAGATGCTGGAGGCACTCGGGAACAATGCTGACGCCTGGTATGAAGAGGATGCCATCGTGGTGGTGACAGTCGGGACGTCTTCCCCATTGCCCATTGAGCGAGCGCAAACAGGTACGGGCAAATTTGTGAATGGCTACTTTTTTATGTTCGATGTCGGAGCGGGCACCATTCAAAAAGCCGAAAATATCGGGCTTCCTTTAACCCAATTAAATGGCGTGTTTTTAACGCATTATCACTCCGACCATATCATGGGGCTTCCCAATATGATAAGCCGATCATGGCAGTTGGGCAGAAAAAATAAATTGTTAATCTATGGGCCAGGCGGTCTCAACACTATTGTCGAGGCTTCGAACGCTTTTCTTACCATCGACAATACGTATCGTGTAGCCCATCATTACCAGGAAATCATGGATGTTTCAAATGCCAAAGGCATTCCAATGGAATATCAAATCGGACGTAATGCGACGACCGTCGTTTTTCAAAAAGACGGTATCACCATAACCGCATTTGATGTGGATCACGAGCCCATAGATCCAGCAGTTGGCTATTTAATCGAATACAATGGCAAAAAAGTGGTCATCAGTGGCGATACAAAAAAAAATGCGCTACTCGAAGAAATAGCTCAGGACTGCGATCTGTTGATTCATGAAGTTTTGCTAATGTCCTTTCAAAAGATACTGGAACAGGAACTTGACAAGGTGGGAATGGAGCGGAACGCAAAGATCGTTCACGATATCCAGGATTACCATACAGGTCCTTCCGAATTGGCAGCCCTGGCGCAACGTGCCAATGTCAAAAAGTTGGTTTTAAACCATTTGGGTCCAGCGCCGGACAATATCGTTATTCGGAACATGTATCTAAATGAATTAAAAGGATTTAAGGGTCCGGTACACCTTGCAAATGATGGGGATACATTCGTGATAAAATAATATCGCAATCCTCGAGGACAAGCTGATCCCCCGATCTGTATGCATCATAAGAATTAGCGGTCCTGTTTATTCAAACCCCAAAAAACACTTATGTTTCAATATATCTTTGTTTTACGGTGTAATTAAAATATCTTAAGGTCAAATCAACCCAAAACCCAATAAAAAATTGGTTCACAAATCGTCAACACAGAC
>CALAZS010000097.1 GCA_937926265.1 uncultured Gammaproteobacteria bacterium | reverse complement strand
TTGCGGAAGAGGGCAAAGCTTATTCACTCGATTTTCAGCCAATATTAAAAACTAAAGATCATGTCCATAATTTGAATGAAAACCTGGTGAATATTAATAAAAAAATTTCATAAAACAAACACTTAATTGGTTGATGCAGGTTGCTTCACAGCTAAGAGATCTGGCTCATTATTAAAACATGAATCAGCAAGTTTTAATTTTACTGTAATAAATCTGTATTTGTATCATAGTAAATTTAGAATGTTTTTTTATAAAAAAAGGAAGCGGCTGCTTAATGACGGACGATGATTTATTACTTCTGATCGATGATGAAAATGATGATCTGAATGGCGACCCCGAATTGTCCGGTTATCCGTTTAAAGTTCTGATTGTCGATGATGACAGTGAAGTACATTCGATTACCCGATATTCTCTGGAAGAAATTGATTTTCTTGGTTCTCCCCTGACATTTTTAAGTGCTTACAGTGCGGCAGAAGCGCGTAAAGTGCTTGAAAGTGAAACCGATATTGCCTTGATTTTTCTCGATGTTGTAATGGAAACCGATGATGCCGGCCTGCGATTAGTCAAATATATTCGGGAAGATTTGGATAACTGGTTGGTAAGAATCATTCTTCGAACAGGCCAGCCCGGCCAGGCTCCGGAGAAAGATGTCATTACCAATTTTGATATTAATGATTACAAGGCCAAAACTGAACTGACATCAACCAGGTTGTTTACAGCCACCTTGTCATCCTTGCGAACCTACCGGCAGTTAAAGGCTGTCGAAATGAATCATAAAGGTCTTGAAAAAATTCTCGAATCTTCCTCTTCACTGTTTAAATTTCGCTCTATGGCTGAGTTTGCCCAGGGTGTTGTTTTACAGATCAATTCGTTTATCGATAAAAAATCCCGCGGTGTATTACTGTGTGCTATCAGTGATCCCGGGTCTGAAAAAAATCTTGATAATATCAAAGTGATTGCCGGTACCGATGACCTTGAGAGCTGTTCCGGTGTTCCGATCAACCAGGTTATGCCGAAAGACTCCTGTGATGTTATTCAGCATGCACTGGTGTCTGATGAAAATATTTTTAATGAACATGATTGTGCGATTGTATTTCAGACGCAAACGCAGGCGACCAGTGTGGTATATCTTTCCGGCATAGAGCCATTATCTATTCATGATAAAAAACTGCTCGAGATTTTCTGTAGTAAAGTCGCAATTGGCTTCGACAATATAAATTATTACGATGAACTTCAGTATAAAAATACCCATGACCTGTTAACCGGGTTACTGAATCGCACCACGTTTATCGAGCAGGTGGATGAGCTAAAAAAACAGCAACAATTACATCGTTTGAGTTCTTCGGATGCAGAGGCGAGTACAAGTCTTTCGCCTCCCTGTCTGGTTGTGCTGGGTATTGATCGTTTTCGGGATATCAATAATGACCTCGGCTATCTTGCCGGCGATGATTTTCTACTTGAAACAGCAACAAGATTGCAGGATTTTTTCAAACCCGATGAACAGGTCTTGTATTCGCGTCTTGGAGCTGATGAGTTCGCAATTTATATTTCTGAGGGAATAGAGCATCCCCAGTTTTTTGAAGCATTACGCAAATACTTAACTCAGCCGGCAAAAGTCAGAGGTGAAGAACTTATACCTTCTATCTCTATCGGTCATGTCATGATCAAAAATCTCAACCGGCCCTGTTATGAATTACTGGCTGAAACCGAAGATGCACTGCTGTCTGCTAAACATGTTGGTGGCAATCGTTGTATTGAAGCGCATTCTTTTAAACAGAAAAGTACTAAAAGCCGTTTGCTTCTAACACGTGAATTAACCTATGCCCTGCAACGAGATGAATTGGTTTTATATTATCAGCCGATTATTCATGGTCAAAGTGGGAAACTGGCGGGATTTGAAGCACTTTTGCGCTGGCATCACCCTGAACATGGCGTGATCACGCCGGGCTCTTTCATAGAGCAAATTGAAACCACTGATTTGATGATTTCTATTGGTGATTGGGTGTTGCAACATTCAATGGATCAGGCAGAAAAATGGAATCAGCTTGTCGATCAATTTGGAGATAATAACCTGTCATTAAGTGTGAGCGTATCGGCGCGACAAATTATGGTTAGCGACCTTGATACGCAAATTAAGACTTTTATTGAAAATCATAATATCGTACCTGATCGGCTTCGGCTTGAAATTACGGAAAGTCTTATCATGGAAGATATTGATAAGGCTGAAAGCAACCTGAATACGATTAAAAATATGGGTGTCATGCTTTCTCTGGATGACTTCGGTACGGGCTACTCCTCGATGAGTTATCTGAACCGATTGCCATTCGATACATTAAAGCTTGACCGGTCATTTATTGCCAATATGTTGCATGATGATCACGCAAAGCCAATTATTAATTTTATTATCAAGCTGGCCCATGAACTGGGTATCAGTGTTGTTGCCGAAGGGGTTGAAACCAAGCAGCAGTTTGAAATTCTGGCCAAGCTCGGATGCGACTACTTACAGGGATACCTGTTTGGCCATCCCATGCCTGTTGATAAGGCGACTGATTTCATTCGTGATTATGATGCCAAACATTTTCATTTATGAGCACCAAAACTGAAACAGATGCTGCTGTCTCTGTCAAAGGCGAAAATACAATCGTCGATATCAGTATTGTAATCCCTGCATTAGCACACAATACCAACTGCAAAGTCATGGAAGACTGGTTTGTCGCGCAATCCGACTTTTCAGCACTACCCATTATTAAAAATAACAAACCTATCGGTATTGTCAGCAGGGTTGTTTTTCAGGAACGCTATTTATCCCGCTACGGACGCGAGCTCTATTCCAAAAAAAACGTGTCAACTCTTATGAATAAGCATCCATTTGTAGTCGATTACCGCGAATCGATTACCGATGTCAGTAATCTGTTAATTAAGGAAAACCCCCAGGCACTGGAAGAGGGGGTGTTAGTCACGGTTGATGGTGACTATCACAGTTATGTGAGTGGTCTGGCACTTATGAAAACAACCGTAGATCAGATTAAGCTTGCGCATACCCAGTTAGCAAGTGCCCAGCAGATGTTATTACAAAATGAAAAAATGGCCTATCTGGGGAGTCTGGTTGCTGGAGTTGCCCATGAAATCAATACACCCATTGGTGTCGCTTTAACGGCGGCTACGGCATTTGAGGAAAAAACCAAGGATTTTGTTAAAAATATAGAAAGTGGTGCGATTAAAAAATCCACCATTCGAAAGTACACAGAAGCAGCAAACCAGTCAGTTGGTTTTTTAGTTTCCAATATCGACCGTGCCAGTAAACTAATCCAGAGTTTTAAGCAGGTGGCCGTCGATCAGTCTTCAAACCAGATTAGAGAATTCAACTTGTGCGAATACTGTGATGAAGTTCTTTTAAGTTTGTATCCGAAATTCAAGAAAACCCCTTATAAAATTAAAACCAAATGTCAGGATGGTCTATTGATTAAATCCAGTGCCAGTGCAATTTCACAAATATTAACCAACCTGGTTATGAATGCGGTCAACCATGCATTTACTGAAGATGAACCGGGCAATATCAAAATAAAAATGAAAAAAGTATCTGAAACTATGGTTAAGCTGGAAGTTTCTGATGATGGTAAAGGCATCGAAAAAGAAACCTTGAAACAAATATTCAATCCATTTTTTACAACAAAGCGAAACAGTGGTGGAACCGGTTTAGGACTGCATATTGTCTACAACCTTGTGACTCATGCACTTAAGGGAAATATTGAGGCCGATAGCACACCAGGCCATGGAACTACCTTTTCAGTCGTATTTCCGATGCAGATTAATGAAAGTAATAATATTAGAGACGCATTTAGTCATTCGTCCCATAATCAACAGTCAGCAG
>CALAZS010000096.1 GCA_937926265.1 uncultured Gammaproteobacteria bacterium | reverse complement strand
ATGCTAATTGACAACAAATTGACTATGCCCAACAAGTTGAAAACAGCAATTATTGCAATAATTTTAGTTTGCCTGCCCGTGGTTTTCCCTGCTGCCAGTCTGGCTAAAAGTGTAGCATCCAATTCTACTGCCGATTTAAAACAAGACCTGCAATCCATTCGTGATACTGCACATGACTATTTTGCTGAATTTGCAAGGCAGAATTCCAATCAGGACACCAATCGAAGCAACGGGACTACAAAAACAGTGATTGAGGTTGGTCAGCTTGATAAACGTCTGCGCCTGGCCAAGTGTTCTGAGCCTTTAACTCCGTTTGAATCACCTAATACCAAGCATACAGGACGCACAACCATTGGCGTGCGCTGTGACGGTGAGAAGCCCTGGAAAATTTACGTTTCGGTAAACATCAAGGTAATCAAACCGGTTGTTGTTCTCAAAAACGGCATGAATCGCAATAGCGTTTTGACTGCCGCCGATGTAACCCTGACTGAAAAAAATGTCAGCCGTATTCATCGTGGTTACTACTCAAGTATTGATGAGGTAGTCGGCAAACATGTCAAAAATGCGATGAAATCCGGCACTGTCATCACACCTGCCCATGTTAATAACCCGCTGGCGGTCAAAAAAGGTTCCCTTGTTGTGATATTAGCTGATGCCGGTGGCATTCAGGTTCGAATGACTGGCAAGGCTATGAAATCAGGTTCTAAAGGAGACTGGATTAAAGTTAAAAATACCAGTTCAAACCAGATCGTTGATGGTCGTGTGATTGAACCCGGTGTGATCAGGGTCTCACTTTGAAATTAAATGAAAATTGAGGAATTAAACTGTTAAAGAAATAGATTTACATCGTCGATATAGATAGGGACAACATCTCGTAAGAGAAAACGAAAAGGAAGGTTTTAAATATGGCAATTGGAATTACCCGAAAAACCCAATCTGTTTCAACGATTAAGAAAAACCAGTCTGGCAATAAAGCCGAAGGCACTGCTGGAAAGCCCTCCAAAACTAGTGGTGGCAAATCCAGTGGTAGCAGCGCTTCAAACCAGACAGATTCGGTCAACCTGACTGTCTCTGCAAGTCAGTTACAGGAACTGGAAAACCGGATTAACGGAATGTCTGTAGTGGATACACAGGCTGTTGAATCAGTGCAGCAACAGCTCTCTTCAGGCAACTATGAAATTGATGATGAACGCACTGCAGACAAGCTAATCGAATCAGAGAGGAACCTTGCCGGCAGTGAATAATGCACAGTGACTAATGCCCACTAATCATGGGCAGGAGCAACCCATGAGTATTGACACTGCCAAACAGAAACTTTTTGCAACCTTGGTCGACAAGGCAATTATTGCCTCTCGGCAAATCAATTCATTACTGGAAACAGAGTTTGATGCACTTTCAGGTAACAAGCCTGAAGTGTTGCAAAGCCTGATTGAAGAAAAGAAACAACACCTTATATCCTTAAGCCAGGTGATGGCTGAACAGGAATCCCTTTTGTACTCAATGCAACTAAGCAATGATGCAGAGGGTGTCAAAACACTTTATGCCAATATTCCAAGTGATCATGAGTGGATAAAAAACTGGTCAAAACTGAAAAAGCTGGCGCAGACCATGGCAGATAACAACCTGCGTAATGGCATTATGCTGCAACAACGCACTGACTCCACCCGTGCCGCATTGAGTATTTTAACCGGCAGGAACCAGGAGCAGGCATCCACTTACCAATATGGCGGCAGAACCAATAATACTCATGAGTCTAAAATACTGGCTTATGCCTGATTTTTATTTGGTTAAGTAAAATCTGGATCTTGATTATTTAACCCAGTCTGCCATTTTTGATAATCAGCAAAGGTATCAATATCTGCCATCATTTCCAGATGGCAGGCTTTCACATTGAGATTTTCAAAAACCTCGATAGTTTGTTGAAAAACCTTTTCTGTACCCCAGTCAATATTTTCAAATACCTGCCTGGACAGCGAACACTCTATTCCCGTAAAAACTATTTTGGAAAAGCCTATTAAGACATATCCACCATCATCAGCCGGCGCAATAACAGACTGGCATCCTGATGACAGCTTTTGAAAAGCATCTTCAATAACAGCTTTGTTAATTGCCGGGCAGTCTGAACCAATCAACACGACTGAAGATGAATCATTTATTTCATTTACCAATGCGCCGTACATGCGCTGCCCGAGATCTTCACCGTTTTGCTGGAAAAGTTTGATGCCGTGTGATTTATAACGATCAAAAAAAATATGCTCAGGCTGGTCACTGTAGCAGCAAATATCGAATGATGATGAATGGTTGAATTGATTAAAAACATGTTCAAGCAGTTGCAAGTAAATTGACAACGCTTTTTCCTTACCCGTTTCCACGGCTATTCTTGATTTAACCCGCCCCAGCACAGGCGCTTTTGCAAAAATGATTAATTTATTGAGTTGTTTGTGCATGGCTTGTAAAAACGGGCAAGACGCTCAGGCTTGACGCCTAGAAAATAGCCCAGCCGTAATATCCACATTAACGTAACCGTCTTGAAAACACCGTGAGTCAGCCAGCGCCGCCCGGAAGTCACCAGGTGTTTTTTTATGCGTAATGGCCTTGAATGTTTTAACAACAGTTTTGATAACGCAATATCCTCCATGATGGGAATATCGGGAAATTGATTAACCTGCTCAAAAACTGATTTATAAACGAAAATTCCCTGGTCGCCCGTGGCAACTCCTGTCAAAGCTGAACGCCAGTTCATGAAAAAAGCGATGATATTCAGGCGCCAGTCATCACCTGAGAGTTTTACATCAAACCTTCCCCAACAACGATCTGATGTTTCAAGTTGTTGCAGTGATTCATCAACGGCCTTATGATCAAAAAGCGAATCTGCATGCAAAAACCAGAGGATAGCGCCGCTGGCATCATTAGCACCTGCATTCATTTGTTTTGCCCTGCCAGGGTTTGATAAAACATACTGATCAAAATATGCTTGCTCCCGGTCAGACAATATTTCTTCACTACCTCCATCAACCACAATAATTTCATAGCGCTTTTTCCGCAAAGGTTGTAATTTTTTAACCAGGTTAATTAGAGACTTGTTGTCGTTTAACACGGGGATAATAATCGAGCAAAACACCCTTTAACCCAGGGCCCCGCCACAACTGCTTCCCTGCCCGGCCGTGCAGCCATAGCAATGGTCTGCAATCTCAATGGAATGGTCGGCAAGATCATGTTCAAGCAAAGAAGAAACGTGCAGTTTTTTACCGGCTTTAGAGATAGGCATATCCAGCATCTGGTTAAAATCACAATCGTATATATAACCCTGCCAATCGACACTGACAAGATCACGACACATTACAGACACAAGGTTTGATGCCTGGTAAGCATCTTTTAATAATCCCAGGTAATTATGAAATTTGTTTTGTGACAACAACATACTGCCGAAACGCTGAATCGGCATATTGGTAATGGTTAATAACGAACTGAATTCAATTCCATGCGATTCAAACAGCTGTTTACGATAATCATCCTCAAGTGCCTGCTGTGATGGTGGCAGACTATCGCCCTGGGGGTTATAAACAAGATTAAGGTTTAAAAGACTACCCTTTTTTCCATAGCCTAAAGAATTAAGCAGCTTTAGAGCCTCGATACTGCGCTGGTAAACGCCTTTGCCGCGCTGCTGGTCAACATTTTCTTCAAGGTAACACGGCAGTGAGGCCACCACCTCAACCTGTTGATCAGCCAGGAATTGAGCCAGGCCGTCTTTGCCAGGCTCATTGAGTATCGTCAGGTTGCAGCGGTCAATAACATGCACACCAAGTTTTCTCGCCTCAATCACCAGGTATTCAAAACGCTCATGTAATTCAGGTGCGCCACCGGTGATATCCAGCGTCTTGATTTTCCTGGCATCCAGAACCTTTAGGACCAGTTCTATTGTTTCATCTGACATCATCTCGGTTCTTTTGGGACTGGCATTCACATGACAATGCACACATTGCTGGTTACATTTCAGGCCAAGGTTAACCTGCAGGGTATTCACCGAGTACCGTGCAATTTTGGGGAAACTGCTCGGAAAAAGATGGGGCTTGGTATCCAGCATAATAAAATTCTA
>CALAZS010000095.1 GCA_937926265.1 uncultured Gammaproteobacteria bacterium | reverse complement strand
TGAATACCATCCAGATCAAAATCCTCCGCCATTTGAACAATCTGTTTGCTGAGCAGTGTGCAGGTGTCTGATTGATCCTTAATTTCCTCCGCAATGGCATTTAATGTCATGACATCTCCCATTTCAGCCGCATTGCGAATACGTTTGGCAATATCCTGAGATAATTCTGTGGGAATATCTGCAAGTTCTCCAGCAGATGGTTTTTCGATATTTTCTTCAGTAGGTACGCCAAGAGTCTGAGCTGATTTGAGGGCTTGATTGAGGGCATTTTCAAGCTCTGAGAATTTTAAATTTAGCTCTTCAGCTTGAGGGGCGTTCTGTTGTTCAACTCCTTTAACGAGTTTCTCGATGTTCACCGCGGCTGCCTGAAGCTCCGTAGCCGCAAGATTGCCGGCCAATCCTTTGAGATTGTGTACCAGGCTGTGAGCGTGCTCAAAATCCTTTGCATCCAGCGTCTGGCGGATTTCAGCGGCTACTGTGTTGTAGTCCTTAGCAAAGTTTAAAAGCAATTTTCGATAAAGCCTTTTATTTCCCTGCAACCTTTTTAATCCATCTGTTAGGTCAAATCCCATCAAAGATGTCGGCAACTCTTTTTCTTCCAGGACGGTCTTATCCAATTTAGGACGCCCGACAGGAACTTCCGGTTGTTGAACTTGGACTCGTTCCTCACTCGGTTTTACCCATTTCTGCAAAGTTGAAAAAAGCTGGTCCGGATCAATCGGTTTGGTGACATGGCCGTTCATGCCGGCCTTCAAACTTTTATCCTCATCACCGGCCATGGCATGTGCCGTCATGGCAATTATTGGAACATTTCGGATTTCGGATTTCAGATTTCGGATTTCCCGCGTAGCGGTGTATCCGTCCATCACTGGCATCTGTACGTCCATGAGCACCACATCATAATTGTTTTCTTTTACAGCATTGACACCCTCTTGGCCATCGGCGGCCAGGGCAACATTCAGACCGGCACCCTCAAGAATTTCCTTGGCCACCTGCTGATTGATTTCATTATCTTCCACTAATAGTACATTTGCCCCTTGGATATGTTCTAATGCTTTTGCTTCTTGTTCATGTCTTTGCACAACCCGCGAGATTTCGGGCACCTCTTCGCCAAACGCTTGCATGATGGCGTCAAAAAGCATCGAGGCACTGACCGGTTTTAACAGAAAGCCTTCGAGTCCCAACTGCTCGGCCTGTTGCATGACCTCTTCCCGACCGTAAGCGGTCACCAGTATAATCGGTGGAATTTTGTTTAAACCCTCATGATCTTTAATCCGCCTGGATGCCTCGATACCATCCATACCCGGCATTTTCCAATCCATAACAACCAACTCGATAGGTCTATCTTCCTTCGCACTCTCAAGTTCTGTGATTCCCTCTGGTCCGGATGCTGCCACGGTGACCTCAAAAGTAAAAGATTCCAGCATCTCCTGTAAAATGTCCCTCGAGGTAGCGTTGTCGTCCACCACCAAAACTTTCATGCCGCGCAGTTCGGATGCGGGCTTATACTGTTTTTTGGCTTTCTCTTTTCCCAGGCCGAAGTTGGCGGTAAAACTGAAGGTGCTGCCCCGGCCCGGCTCGCTTTCCACCCAGATTTCGCCACCCATCATTTCTGCCAGCCGTTTGCTGATTGTAAGTCCCAATCCGGTGCCGCCATATTTGCGGGTCGTTGAAGAATCAGCCTGCGAAAATGGTTGAAACAACTTGGCAGCTTGTTCCGCAGTCATGCCAATGCCGGTATCTTGAACCGAAAATTTTAGGGTTACCTGATTGTCGTCTTTATTGACCGATTCGGTGGAAATGAGAATCTCCCCCGTATCTGTAAATTTAACGGCGTTGTTTGATAAATTAATCAGAATTTGCCCCAAGCGCAGGGGATCACCGACCAGCGCTGTCGGCACCGATGCATCTGTCTTAAAAAGCAGCTCCAGCCCTTTTTCTTGGGTCTTTATGCCTACCAGGGTGGAAATATTGTCGAGGGTATCCTCTAATTGGAAGTCCACGGACTCCATGTTCAGTTTGCCGGCTTCAATCTTTGAAAAATCCAGGATGTCATTGATAATTCCCAAAAGGGACTTGGCGGAGATATCCACCTTTTTCAGATAGTCATACTGCTTGGCGGTAAGATCGGTTTTCAGGGCCAAATGCGCCATTCCGATAATGGCATTCATGGGCGTGCGAATTTCATGGCTCATGTTGGCTAGAAATTCGCTTTTGGCGCGGGTGGCGGCCTCGGCTTTCTGCTTTTCTTTGTCCAGATCCTCCATCATATTCTGCATGGTGGATTGAGCTTCGTCCAGTTCCCTGACGCGGGCCTGCAGGTCCTCTTCGATTTGCTTGCGTTCGGTAAAATCGTGAAAAGAACCAAAGGCTTTCATTGGTTTGCTCTCTTGATCAAAGACGATTTGATATTGGGCTCTCCCGTACCGCATTTCACCATTCGTTTTAATAAAGCGTGTCTCCATACTCCTCGGTTTGCTGTCTTTCGCAATGAGTGCCGCTTGAAAATGCGCTTCATGCAAATGAACATCCTCTGGTGGAATAAATCGCTCCATAAGTTCCTGTTCGGTTATGGCATAACCGCCCTCCTTTTCAGCGGTAGTCCCGAATAATTTCCATAAAGAATCCGTCATAGCGTATTCTTGTGAATTCAAATCCATTTCCCAAAAACCAAACATGGAAATTTCCGCTGCTTGCATCACCCGTTCTTGAGTCTCGCGAAGAGCCGCTTCCATCTTTTTTCTATCGGTGATGTCCATAAAGGTGACAACCGCGCCAACAACCTGCCCGTTTTTCTTGATCGGCATGCTGGTGTATTGCACTGGAAAAGATGTGCCGTCTTTACGCCAGAGCACCTCATCGGCAATATGATGATCGGTGCCGTCGGCATGGGTTAAATACATGGGACATTCGCTTTTCGAATATGCCGATCCGTCGGCGTGTGAATGGTGAATTTTTTCATGCACATCATGCCCAATGAGTTCATCCGGTCCGTAGCCCAGCATCCGGTTGGCCGCCGGATTAATAAAAGCCACTTTTCCATCCAGGTCCACGCCGAAAATACCCTCGGCGACGGATTCCAAAAGCAACCGCGACTTTTCTTCGGATGCACGCAACGCCTCTTCGGCTGCTTTACGTTCGGTGATATCCTCTTTGACGGCCACAAAATGGGTAATTTCACCTTCATCATCTAAAATAGGTGAAATAGATGCACTTTCCCAAAATTCCTCACCGTTTTTCCTTTTATTTATAAACTCACCGCGCCAATCTTTGCCGGAAAGAATCGTATCCCAGAGTTCTTTGTAATATGATTTGGGAAGATCGCCTGACTTTAATACTCTCGGATTCTGTCCGATTGCCTCTTCTACGGTATATCCGGTGACTTCGCTAAATCTCGGGTTGACGTACTCAATGATTCCATCCTTATCGGTAACCACCACCGAAGCCGGGCTGTGCTCTACAGCTTCAGATAATTTTTTCAACTCTGCCGTGCGCTCCAGGACGATTTCTTCCAGATTCTCATTGAGATGGCGAAGTTCACGCTGGCTTTGTCGCAGCGACTGCACCGATTCAAACAACCTTTTCTGCATTTCCACAAATGCCTGGTTGAGAACTGACAGTTCGTCTTCGCCCTCAATCAGCACTGCCTCCACCGGGTCTAGTGGCTTTTCAAGATCAAATGCCTCAACCGATTGTGTTAATCGGGCCAGCGGACGGGAAATAAAACGCCGACTGATCCAGGAAAAGAAAATCCATAATAGCAAAATCTGGAAGGTTGCTCCGGCAACCATCAGTGCAACCCGATATTTTATGCGGTCAAATATTACATTCGTATCTGAAAATAGTGAAACCTTACCGATTAATTGACTTTCACCTTCAGGTTCGTAAAACAGTAAGAAACTATGCATGAAGATCTCACCAGCCTTTTTATAAACCTGGGCTCTTCTCGGCATGCCATCATGTCCGTAAAACTTTGCCATTCCGTCTTCAAAATCAATCAACCAACCTATTTGATGCAAAATTTTCCCGGTGTTCGGATCTGAAACTCGCACACCAATGATTTCCGGAATTTCCTCAATACCCTGGATTAAAGACGAAAGCTTGTCCATGTCCATGGACCAAAGGATTTCTGTGAGCGCTGTTCTGAATGAACTTTCGTATATTTTTAGCTCACGGAATACCCCCTGTCTCGCACTCCGGTAAGTTTCGGCTATCAGCCAGGTCATGATTGCGCAGACCACGACCAGGTAAAAAATCATCGTATAACCAAGAACTTTATGGCTTAAGTGTTTAGGCTTTAGGAATCGCATGGTGGTATATCCAAAAATTAATTCTCATATTTTTTCAACATTTCCTGGTAAACATCCGTTGTCTGCACATCACGGACAGCTGCCCAGATACGTTCGGTCAATTGCGGATGTTTGGCAGCGAACCCTTTTGAAATCAGCAGATAATAAACCTTCTCTTTAAGCGCCGGCGGTATCTTTTTGACAGCTGCATACTTGGACTTGTGTTTGCGGAGCGTATTGTCAACGATGGTTTCAATATCAGCATAGGCCGATATCCTGCCGGCAACCAGTTTATCAAGGTTGTTGGTCACACTGCCTTCCTCCATTACCTTATATCCCATGTTGCGCAGATCGTCGGCGATGGCAAATGATAGCTGGGTGCCTATTGGGCGGGCAAGGTTGCTGAATGCTTTACCGTTCCAGGTCACACCGGATCCTTTTTTCACATATATTACATAGGTGTTTTTATATATGGCTTTGGTTGAATCGAGCTCTCCTTCTCGAAGCGGATATACCCCATATTTCGCTCTATCCGAATTGTAACTGGCGTGGAAGGTCCCATCAGCCAAACCATTTTCAACCATATAAAGACAACGCTTCCACGGCATGCGTTTGAATTGAAACTGAACGTTCACCTGTTTTTCGACCATTTTTAAAAGCTCTAAAGTTATTCCGGGCTTCGACCAATTTATGGAAGTATCATCACCCATAATCCGTGGTGGATTCTCTTTGTCATTGTATACAATTCTAAAAATGGGCTCCGCCGATACTGTTGAACCGGTAACCAAAAAAAGAAGTGCGAACAATTGCCATAGTAATTTTTTAAACAATTTTTTGCCTCTGAATTCTTAAATCTTTCTTTGTACTTTAAATTATCTCCCCCAGCGTAAAAGGCTATGTTGTCGCTTCCGTATGCCTCAAAATCACCGATTCATCCAAACCACGCAGATGCAGATCTCGCTGCGGAAAGGCAATCTCGATATTCGCTTCCCGAAAACGACGGTCAATTGCCTGATGAAGCTCGCTTTTAGCCTTCAGTCTGTGGTCAGCATCCAGTACCCATACGCGAAGCTCGAAATCGAGCGAACTCTCTCCGAAACTCAGAAACAGAACCTGTGGCGTGAACGTTTTCGCCACCATCGAATTTTCATTTGCACACTCCATCAATATTTCCATCACCAGCGGAACGTCAGAACCATAGG
>CALAZS010000094.1 GCA_937926265.1 uncultured Gammaproteobacteria bacterium | reverse complement strand
ATACCACCACCTGATTCAGGGTCAAATGCCGCCATCGCATTTACAAGTGACTCGACCACAGGCCAGTTCAATTGCAACTACCGAGGAAATACTAATTTCCCCCAGGGAATAATGTTTAAAGTGATCGAGCACAGTTGCCTATTTTAGATTCGTTATAATTAGATTAAAGAATCACCACATAAATAATGGATTATCGCCTCAAAACCTGAAACCATCGCCAAAAATTCAATAAACTGGCCAATGCCCCGGCAAAATAGGTCAAAGCCGCGGCTTTCAGGATTTTTTCAGCCGGCTGTTGCTGGTGTTTTTCCAAATACCCATTTTTCAGGATTGGCAAAGCTTTGTTAAAGCTGGCATCCAGTTCCACAGGCAAAGTAATTAAATGCACAATCAATCCCGACCCCATCACCAGAAAAGCGGCTAAAGCAGTAATCAACGTAGCCTGTGGAGCCCGGGAGAGAAGCCCCAGAAAAGGTGCGACAAATAACAGGAAAGAACCAAATTTCTGAGCAAACAGAGCAAATTTCGCCACAGTAGTTCGAAATTTGAACATTGATTCGTCCAGACCATCCTGCATGGCATGCCCTACTTCATGTGCAGCAACGGTTATGGCTGTAAGCGTTTTGCCTTCAAATTTATCCTTTGTAAGTCGAACAGTTTTTGAGACTGGATCGTAGTGATCGCCCTGTTCAGTGATTTCAACACTCACAGCAGGCAAACCAAGTTTATCCAGAAGATGGCGTGCCAGTTCACCACCTGTTCCAGGAAAATTAGCTTCAGGTTTTTGGTTATATTTTTTCAGGATTGACTGCACCCAGAACTGAGGCAAATAAATGAAGGCCAGAATAATAAGAAAAACAATCAGATATGGCATTAATGCAAAACCCTGAAAAAAGACATCCAAATTATAAATAGATTAACGCTTACACGGTAATGACTTTTCAGTTAACCCGAAAAAAACAAAACCAGAACCCTGTCACAAAAGTAAAATCTCCTCTGTCACAGTTTCGGAATCTCTACCTTGCCACCATCTTAATAAGTCACCATAGTTATTAACAGAACGATTTATGAGGATACACCCATGTTAGATGTAATGGATCTTGCCATTAGCAGTGACACAATGAAACAGTTTTACCCGATGACTTCATTTAATGACAAGGAGTTAAATTATATTAATGCGCGTGCGGCAATCAACACCATGCACAAGCGCGAGTTATTATTTAATGAAGGTGATAATGACAATGATGTGATATACCTGATTCGAGGAAAAATCAGGCTGACCGCTTACACTGGCGAAGAATTTATTCTTGATGCAGAATCAAGCCAGTCGAAGTACCCGATTGCAAACCTTAAACCAAGACGCTTTTCTGCATCAGTGTTTTCTGAAAATGCCTCTATTGCCCGCATTCCTGCAGATGTAATAGAAAAGTTCGTCTCCAGTGACAACAGCCGTGCTTCAGTGGTTGGAAATGAAATTCACAACGATACAAATACTAAAATTTTTGATAGTGACTGGACTATGGCGATGATAAAAACGCCTCTATTAAAACAGTTACCTTTGAAGCATATTGAGAAACTGTTTGAATCAATGGAAGAAATCAAAGTCCGGGCCGGTGACACAATTATTTCCCAGGGTGAAGACGGTGATTATTTTTACATGATCAAAAAAGGCAGCTGCCTGGTTAGCCGCCATAATGGCACAAAGGAAATTGCTTTGACCGAACTTCGCCCTACAGAATCTTTTGGTGAAGAAGCACTGCTAACCAACACGCAGAGAAATGCCACGATCAGGATGATCACCAATGGCAGGTTAATGCGTATTAATAAATTAAACTTTGTGCGTTTCTTACGTAACTACATGATCAACTGGGTCGACCCGGACCAGGTTAATGATATTTTAAGCCAGGGTGCCATCAAAATTGACCTGACTGAAAACTCCTGGCTGACATCAGAAATTGAAGATGCTATTAAAATTCCACCATTTATGCTTCGCAACCAGATGATAACGCTTAGTCGTAAAAACAGTTATTTACTGTTATGTGATAATGACAACAGCAATGCTCTCGCCTCTTATTTACTTAGTAAGAGAGGCATTAAAAATTATGTACTCAGAGGCGGCGCAGAAAGCCTGGTATTTTGTTAATTGAAAACACTAAGACTTGTTATAGAAAAAGTGAATCCATTGCGTTAACACCATGGTTAATATTACAGAAGCACCAAATGCATAAATTCCGATATGTATTTGAACATTGGCAATCATTTCCAGTTTGACTGTTACCAACAATATCGCTACAACAAACACATCCAGCATCGACCACTTGCCTATACTCGCCAGAACTTTCAAAAAGGTTTTATAAGCCTGTTTCTTGGCAGCCCCCATATTAACCACGAGAAATAGAAAAAGGGATTTAATAATTGGAAAAACAATACTGAAAATAAAAATAACAACGAATAAAATCCATTCATTATTAAACAGCAGGTCCTGCAAGGCTGAGTAAAGCGATACCTGGTTTTCAAAGAAATAGAATTTCTCCAACGTCATCATTGGCAAAAACACACCCATACCAAGCAGAATGAGTGACGCAATAATGAAAAAATTCAATACCAGTTTATGAATGTGATTGGTCATATGGTAAAAGCCTTTTATTTTTTATCGCCAATCCAGTTTCTGTGGTGGTTGCCATGTAATTTTCAAAACAGCATTACTGTAACCCGATTCACACAAAGCATAATCAGCAATCGCAACACATTCTTCCTCAATATAAATCAAAGGGACGTAATTGCGCATCCATGGCGGAATTTGCCATTCCTGATAAAGTTTTTTTAATTTTTTGGTACCGTTACGGCCATGTAATTTGAATCTATCACCTTCTGATCTAAATTTGATAGATATCCGTTTTTGCATAACAGAAAAATTATCTGTCAGTTTAATTTCAAGTCTTCCCACTGGATATGGCAGTTCAATTTCTTGGAACTTCAACTGATCAGAACCAACAATAATTTTATCTTTAATTTCAGGAAGAATTGCCGGTAACAAAAACAGGAAACCATTAAACCTGGTCACTTTCCACTGCATTGTTTTCAGCGCTGGCATAGCATCATCTCTTGCCTCAATAACTTCAGAAAAGATTTTTGATAATTGTTCACGCTCTGGCGGTTGATAATTATTTAAGATAAACCACTCTCTCAATAAAAAGTTTTGCCGTGCTTGTGAAAACGTTAAAAGCTTTTCAATTTCGATTGAGTGTTTATGCGAGCCTTCGCAAACAGACAGGTCCACTAGAGTTTGATGTTTTACAAGCTCATTAGCTTCTGAAAGATTTACGGCAGATCTTGCAAGCATTTTAGTTGCCGCCGGCCAGCGGTCTGTAAGCAATGGTATCACCTGGTTACGGACAAAATTGCGGCTGTATTTATTATCGAGGTTACTAGGGTCTTCAACCCATTTCAGGTTATTGCTGTGCGCATAATCTTCGAGTTCATCACGTGAAACAGCCAAAAATGGACGGTACAGTTTAGCTGTCTGAAAATTGGCAACCGATTGCATTCCAGATAATCCGTCTACACCCGAACCTCGCATCAACTGCAGTAAAACTGTTTCGGCCTGATCATCCAGGTGATGGGCTGTTAGCAATACATCTTCGGATTGCATCAATTTTGCAATCTCCTGATAACGCTTTTCACGAGCCTGTGCTTCTAAATTGCTTTCAGGGTTCTGGATTTCGATTTTAAGCGCATGAAAATCAATTTGATAATATTGAGCCTGATGCTCACAAAAGGCTTCCCAGTCATTCGCTTCTGGCTGCAATTGATGATTTACATGTACAGCAATGAGATGCCCTAAGATTTTATTGGCCGCATGCAACAGGCACATGGAATCCAGTCCGCCACTGAATGCGATAAAGATTTTTCCTGAAACCGGCTGTTTTTCCAGAAATTCAGAAAGGATGGATTCGACTTGATGCATAATGGATCCCCGCTTACACGGGGATGACAAAAAAGGAATATCAGGACTTATACTGACCGTAAGCCATAATCTTCTCGTATCGCTTCTGCATTAATTGATCAACAGGCTCACGGTTTAACTCTTCCAGAGCATTCAAGATAGCCTGCTTTAGATTACCGGCTACAAGCGCGGTATCGCGATGCGCACCGCCTAATGGTTCCGGCACAATATGATCAATGAGCTCAAAGTCTTTGAGTTTGTCAGAAGTAATTGCCATAGCTTCAGCTGCCAGATCCGCCTTTTCAGCACTTTTCCAGAGAATTGAAGCACAGCCCTCCGGCGATATCACAGAGTAAGTACTGTATTGCAGCATCATAACGCGATCAGCAACACCGATTGCCAATGCTCCTCCTGAACCACCCTCACCGATCACTGTGGCAATAACCGGTGTTTTAAGACCAGCCATTTCCAATAGATTGCGAGCAATGGCCTCACTCTGGCCACGCTCCTCGGCACCAACACCCGGATAAGCCCCCGGAGTATCAATGAGTGTAATCACTGGAATACTGAAACGTTCGGCGGTTTTCATCAGGCGCAATGCCTTACGGTAGCCTTCGGGACGCGGCATACCAAAGTTGCGTTTTATTTTTTCCTTGGTGTCCCGGCCTTTTTGATGACCGATAAGCATCACAGACTGTCCCTCTATTCGGGCCAAACCACCAATGATAGCCGCGTCATCAGAGAATGCCCTGTCACCGTGCATTTCATGGAATTCATCAAAAACCAGTTTGACGTAGTCTTCCGTGTAAGGCCTTTGTGGATGGCGGGCAAGCTGGGAAATCTGCCAGGGTGTCAGGGAAGAAAAAATGCTCTCGGTCAGGGTTTTGCTTTTAGCCTTGAGCTTGGCAATTTCTTCCTGGATATTTATTTCATTGTCATTACCCAATAACCGAAGTTCTTCGATTTTCGCTTCAAGTTCAGCGATAGGTTGTTCAAATTCTAAAAAATTGAGATCCATGAGTTTATTCTGTTTTTAGTTTCTATAAGGATAGAACAGGCTGTAAAAAAAATCAGGAATGGCTGCTATTGAGATTGCATGGCCTGATCCTGAACTACGCCACGTGGTTGGTATCCAACCCTGTAATTACCGTTTCCGGCAAATCGCTCTATCTTTTTAAGTAACTCGTCTTTAGGCAATACAGCCCACTTTTTATCTAAAATCATCAGGCACTTAGCCGATGCACATTCAATAATTAGACGGATTATACAGTTTCCCCCAAGATAAGGTGTAAGAATTGTTTCCAGGTGGTCCGCAGCCGCCTGAGGGGGAAGATTTTTTTCCTCAAGAGCCCCGGAATTCAACTTAACGGTGATCTGGCTTGCCATGATTTCGCGGGTTTGTTCAATTTCCATGACACGATCAACCCGTAGACTCAAACCACCACGATATTCATCAAATGCGAGGTTACCCTCGACAACCAGCACCTTGTCTACAACCAGTAGTTCATTGAATTCATCGTAAGCATCGGCAAACAGCGTCACTTCGATTCTAGCTGTCCTATCGTCAAGCAGAACACTTGCCATCATGCTGCCCTTTTGAGTCTGACGCCGCATTACAGCCATCACCAGTCCGGCAATCGCCACTCGCTGTGTCCGTCGGTACTTGTTATCCGATCTTTCAACTGACAGGCTGCCGATCCTGGAAGTAACAATACTCGACAACTCATGCTCATAGCGGCCGATCGGGTGTCCGGTCAGGTAGAGCCCCAGGGTCTGCTTCTCGCCGAGCAAACGAATATCCTCATCCCACTCTTCAGAAGCCGCAGGCACAACCTGCAAATCAGGTTGCCTGGCTGTTCCAAGGTCATCCATACCAAAAAGGTCATTTTGTCCGGTCGACTGAAGCGACTGGTGCTGTTCGGCCATTTTAATCGCCAGTGGCAACTGCGCCATCAGCGTCGCACGATTATCACCCAGTTGATCCAGAGCACCTGCCCTGATCAGTGATTCGAGTACACGCCGGTTCACTTTTTTCAGTTCAACCCGACTGCAAAAATCAAACAGGTCTTTATAGTTTCCATCCTGTTTTCTGATCTCGACGATACTTTCAATGGCTGCTTCACCTACGCCTTTAATAGCACCCAGGCCATAAACAACCCTTCCAGATTCATCGGTGGTAAACATGTATTCGGAATCATTGACCTGGGGTGGTTTTACCTCCAGTTTCATTGAGCGGCACTCTTCGATCAGGGTGACTACTTTGTCAGTATTATCCATATCCGCGGATAGCACAGCAGCCATAAAAGCTGCCGGATAATGCGCTTTCATCCACATTGTCTGATAAGAAACCAGCGCGTATGCCGCTGAATGCGATTTGTTAAAACCATAACCGGCAAACTTGGCCATCAGGTCAAAAATATACGTAGCAGTATCTTCCTCCACACCATTTTTGAGCGCACCTTCCAGGAATATCTTGCCCTGTTTTTCCATTTCCTCGGGCTTTTTCTTGCCCATGGCCCGTCTGAGTAAATCGGCACCGCCAAGTGAGTAACTGGCAAGAACCTGGGCGATCTGCATTACCTGCTCCTGGTAAAGAATCACACCGTAGGTTGGCTTGAGAATCGCTTCCAGTTTAGGGTGCGGGTAAACCACTTCCTGCACTCCATGTTTACGCGCAATAAAGTCATCCACCATACCTGAACCCAACGGACCGGGACGATAAAGCGCAACCAGAGCGGTGATATCCTCGAAACAATCCGGTTGCAGCTTCTTGATCAGTTCCTTCATGCCGCGCGATTCCAACTGAAAAACGGCCGTAGTTTCGCCACGCTTTAGCAGGTCAAAAGACGCTTTGTCATCAACCGGTATGGCCGCAATATCAATTGGCTCATTGCCTGCCTTGGCAAGGTCACGGTTGGCATTTTTAATGGCCCAGTCAATAATTGTCAGGGTCCGCAAACCCAGGAAGTCAAACTTGACCAGCCCCACCTGCTCAACATCGTTTTTATCGAACTGGGTAACCAGGTTGGCTCCACCAGGCTCACAATAAAGCGGTGCAAAATCAGTTAATAGCGTTGGCGATATAACCACCCCGCCCGCATGTTTACCGGCGTTTCTGGCGGTGCCTTCGAGCTTAAGTGCCATATTGAGCAGTTCAGTGACTTCCTCGTCATTGGCGTAGGCATTTTTAAGCTCCTCGCTTTCCTCGAGGGCTTTATCAAGTGTTATCCCCAGGTCCATAGGAATCATCTTGGCAACGCGATCGGTGAAACCGTAAGGATGACCAAGCACCCGGCCAACATCACGCACAACAGCCTTGGCTGCCATGGTGCCATAGGTGATGATTTGCGACACAGACTCCCTGCCGTATTTTTGTGCCACGTAATCAATGACCAGGTCACGTTTGTCCATGCAAAAATCAACGTCGAAGTCAGGCATCGAAACACGTTCGGGATTCAGGAATCTTTCAAACAGCAATTCATGTTCGATCGGATCAAGGTCGGTAATTTTTAGAGCATAGGCCACCAGAGAACCTGCACCGGAACCACGCCCCGGCCCGACAGGAATATCGTTATCCTTGGCCCATTGGATAAAGTCGGCTACGATCAGAAAGTAGCCGGGAAATCCCATCTGGTTAATAACATCAAGTTCTATCTCCAATCGCTCATCATAAACCTGGCGATTGGCTTTTCTTGTATCCTCTTCAGGGAATATCTGTTCCAGTCTAAATTGCAGGCCATCCCTTGATTCATCTGAAAAAAATTCAGCCTCGGTTTTACCTTTAGGAATCGGAAAGTCCGGCAGGAAGTTTTTACCCAAAGTCAGTTCGAGTGAACAGCGCCTGGCAATTTCAACAGTATTTTCAATGGCTGATGGTATATCTGCAAACAGCTCAACCATTTCTTCTGCGGTTCGAAGATATTGATGATCAGTAAAGTTTTTCGGACGACGCGGATCATCAAGAGTACGACCTTCGTGAATACAAACCCTGATTTCGTGGGCCTGGAAGTCATCCTGTTTTAAAAAACGGACATTATTGGTAGCAACCACAGGCACCTGTTTTTCTGAAGCCAGCTTTACCGAACCATGCAGACATCTTTCATCAACTGCATGCGCGGTTCTTTGTAATTCCAGGTAGAAGTTATCTGCAAAAACTTCAAGCCAGTTATCCAGCCTGGAAAGAGCCAGTTCTTCATTCCCTGCAACCAGTGCTCGTCCAATATCACCATCGGCAGCACCCGATAATGCGATTAATCCCTCACAGGTTTCCGGGGTCAGCCACTCATAATCAACCATGGCCATCCCAAGGTGCTGACCATCAATATAAGCCCTGGAAATAATCCTTGTCAGGTTTTTGTAACCGATGTCATTTTTGACCAGTAAAACAAGACTGAACGGGTTATTGACATCCTCCTGGTCACGAATCCAGATTTCAGAGCCGATAATGGGTTTTATCCCCGCTCCCATAGCTGACTTGTAGAATTTCACCATACCAAACAGATTGGCTCGATCGGTTAGTGCAACCGCAGGCATGTTATTTTCAGCACAGGCGGATGTCAGCGCATTTATTCTTACAGTACCGTCAACCAGTGAATATTCAGAGTGGATATGCAAATGGACAAATTGAGCAGTCATTATTTTATTAAGCGTTTAACCGGACCAAAACTTTGGCGGTGAATTTCTGTAATCCCGAGTTGCTCAAGAGCCAGCAAATGCTGTTTTGTAGGGTAGCCCTTGTGCTTTGCAAGGCCATAACCGGGGTATTTTTGATCGAGTTCAGTCATTTCCCTGTCCCTTGAGACTTTGGCAATAATCGAGGCAGCACTGATACAGGCTATGCTGTCATCTCCGCCGACAACTGCTTCAGCTGAGCAATGCAGTTCAGGGATTTTATTGCCATCGATCATGGCATGTTCAGGCTGTACTGACAATTGTTCAACCGCTCTTTTCATCGCCAACAGGGAGGCATGCAAAATATTCAGCCGGTCGATTTCGTGGATATCTGCCCTGGCAATGCTCCAGGCCAAAGCTTTTTCGAGGATTTCCTGGTTTAGAGCTTCACGTTTTTTTTCGCTGAGTTTTTTTGAATCTGCCAGTCCATCGATTGGCCTTGCAGGGTCCAGGATGACGGCTGCTGCAACCACCGGGCCTGCCAGTGGACCGCGCCCTACTTCGTCAACGCCGCAGATGATTCGCTTGGTCAAA
>CALAZS010000093.1 GCA_937926265.1 uncultured Gammaproteobacteria bacterium | reverse complement strand
GACTTCGTTGATAGCGTTTACAACGTTTTCAACTGTGAAGCCGAAGTGCTTGAACAGGTCACCTGCCGGTGCAGATTCACCAAAGGTATCGATACCGATAACTTTGCCATTCATGCCGACATATTTACCCCAGAAACCGGTTACACCAGCTTCAACCGCAACTCGCGCAGTAACTGATGAAGGCATAACAGATTCTCTGTAATCTGCATCCTGTGCATCAAAAGCATCAGTAGAAGGCATTGAGACAACACGAACATTTTTGCCAGATGCTTCTGCAGCTTCCATGGCCAGGCCAACTTCAGAACCGGTTGCAATAACAATTACTTCTGGCGTGCCATCTGAATCTTTCAGTATGTAGCCGCCTTTGGCAATATCAGCAATCTGTGCATCTGTACGATCCTGATGGGCAAGACCCTGACGGGAAAGAATCAGCGAAGTCGGGCCGTTTTTCTTCAGAACCGCCTGCTTCCAGGCTACCGCAGTTTCAACAGCATCACATGGGCGCCATACAGACATACGAGGAATCATACGCAATGTTGCAGTCTGCTCGACAGGCTGATGCGTTGGTCCGTCTTCACCCAGACCAATAGAGTCATGAGTAAATACTTCAATATGCTGGATCTGCATCAAGGCAGCCATACGCAGTGCATTACGTGCATATTCAGAGAACATCAGGAAGGTTGCACCGTAAGGTACGAAACCGCCATGCAGGGAAATACCGTTGATAATCGCTGCCATACCGAATTCACGAACACCGTAGTTAAGGTAGTTGGCGTCAGCAGTATCGGCACGCATTGGAACAGAGTTAGAAACAATAGTCAGGTTTGAACCTGCCAGGTCAGCAGAACCACCCATGAAGTGAGTGAAACCAGAAAGACCTTCGATAGAATTTTGAGAAGCTTTACGTGAGGCAATGGTTTCGCCTTTCTCAGCAACAGATTTAATGAATGCATCTGCCTGTGCTTCCCAGTCCTTGCCCAGGTCACCATTCATGCGGGCAACAAATTCCTGGGCCAGTAATGGATGCTCTGCTTCATAAGCAGCGAATTTTTCATTCCATGCATCTTCAGCGGCTTTACCTTTTTCTTTGGCATCCCAACCGGCATAAATTTCATCCGGAATGACAAAAGCATCATGTGACCAACCCAGCGCTTCACGGGTAAGTTTGATTTCATCATCACCTAAAGGCGCACCATGACATTCCTCTTTACCTGATTTATTAGGAGAACCAAAACCAATCGTGGTTTTGCAGCAGATAATAGACGGCTTGTCGGTGACAGAGCGTGCTTCTTCAACTGCTTTGATGATCGCATCAGCATCATGACCATCAACATTTGGCACAACATGCCAGCCGTAAGCTTCAAAACGCTTAGGGGTATCATCAGTGAACCAGCCTTCGACTTCACCATCAATTGAGATGTTGTTGTCATCATAGAACGCTACCAGTTTACCCAGACCCAGGGTACCAGCCAGTGAACAGGCTTCGTGGGAAATACCTTCCATTAAACAGCCGTCGCCAAGGAAGACATAGGTGTTATGGTTAACAATTTCATGGCCGTCACGGTTAAAGTGAGCTGCCAGTGCTTTTTCAGCAATCGCCATACCGACGCCGTTGCTAATACCCTGACCAAGAGGACCAGTTGTAGTTTCGATACCTGGTGCATAGCCGTACTCAGGATGGCCAGGCGTTTTGGAATGCAACTGACGGAAGTTTTTCAGTTCGTCCATTGGCAAATCATAGCCAGTCAGATGCAACAGGGAATAAGGAAGCATAGAACCGTGGCCGTTAGACATGATGAAGCGATCACGGTCAACCCACGCCGGGTTGCTCGGATTGTGATTCATGTAGTCGTTGTACAAAACTTCAGCGATATCTGCCATACCCATTGGCGCACCCGGGTGACCGGAATTTGCTTTTTGTACGGCATCCATGGCTAATGCACGAATGGCATTGGCGAGTTCTCTGCGTGAGGACATAAGCCCCTCCTGTGATTATGAAAAGTCGAAATCTGTTGCCCGGAAAATATTTCCCGCACTGGCTCATTTTAAGGCCAGAATTATTTGTTACTTTCCGAAACGAAATTCAAAAATGTATATACCGGATTTATCGCCCGGATTTAAAAGGTCGGCTATTCTCGCCCAAGAAATCCCAATCGGCAACCTTGATAACCCTAATCAAATATATGAGCGGATAAAAATTCCCAATGCATTGACATTAATCATCTTTCCATTTAATTGAACAACCCATGCTAGGTATTTGATCTTTAGGCCCTTTACCGGTTTCACTGACGAGTTTCATCGCTTCAAAAAGATCGCGACGAACATTTGGATCAGCCGCTTCTTTTCGGCTTTGATCGAGCCTTCCACGGTACTGAAGTTGAAGATTTCCGTTGTAACCGAAGAAATCAGGGGTGCAAACAGCACCATAGTTTTTGGCAATCTGCTGCGTTTCATCAAGTAGATAAGGAAAATTAAAGTCAAATTCTTCGGCAATTTTTTTCATGTTTTCAAATGAATCCTCTTCGTACATGGCAGGGTCATTCGACATGATCGCAACAGAGTTAACACCCAAAGTTTCAAGTTGTTTGGTATCTCGAACCAGTCTATCGCGAATTGCTTTGACATACGGACAATGGTTACAGATGAACATTACCAGTAAGCCGTTTTCGCCTTTACAATCATTTAGCGTCCAGGTTTTGCCATCGATGCCCGGTAATTCAAAATCAACAGCGGGTAAATCAAATTCACATACGGGAGTTTCTAGAGAGACCATGTTTATACCTTATATATTGTAGTGTTCTAAAAGTTGGTGGTATTGCGAAGATCGGCTATGATAGCACGCAAAAAATGAACTGCTTTTCCAAAGCTAAACTAAATACCTGTTTTCAACTACTCAATTCCTAAGGTAATCAACTTCATGTCCAGTGACTTTATTTTCACTTCAGAGTCTGTATCTGAAGGCCATCCCGATAAAATGTCTGACCAGGTATCTGATGCTATTTTAGATGCCATTATTGCTGAAGATAAACATGCCCGCGTGGCATGTGAAACCGTGTTCAAAACCGGGCTTTGCCTGATTGCGGGTGAAATCACCACCACCGCGCAGCCAGACTATGAAGCCATTATGCGCCAGACTATCAACGAGATAGGTTACGATCATTCTGATAAAGGCTTTGATGGTAATACCTGCGCAGCCATGATCGCGCTGGGAGTCCAGTCACCGGATATCAACCAGGGTGTTGACCGGGCCAAGCCTGAAGACCAGGGCGCCGGCGACCAGGGAATTATGTTTGGTTATGCCACTAACGAAACTGATGTACTCATGCCCGCTCCAATTCTATACGCACATCGTCTTGTGGAGCGTCAGTCACAGGTGAGAAATAACGGCACCCTGCCTCTGTTACGCCCTGATGCGAAATCCCAGGTAAGTTTCCACTACAAGGATGGCAAACCGGTTTCGATTGATGCCGTGGTGTTATCGACTCAACATGCAGCTGAATTTGCCGGCAAGACCCTTGAAGAAGCCATCATGGAGGAAGTCGTCAAGCCTGTGCTTGAACCGACCGGCCTGCTGACTGCTGATACCAACTACCATATCAACCCTACGGGTGCTTTCGTAATCGGTGGCCCAATGGGTGATGCCGGCTTAACCGGCCGCAAGATTATTGTCGATACATATGGCGGTGCAGCTCGACATGGCGGCGGCGCTTTCTCTGGCAAAGACCCATCCAAGGTCGACCGTTCAGCCGCTTATGCCGGGCGTTATGTTGCCAAGAACATTGTGGCTGCCGGGCTTGCTGAGCGCTGTGAAATCCAGGTTTCCTATGCCATTGGCGTTGCCGAGCCAACATCCATCATGATTGATACTTTCGGCACCGGTAAAATATCCGATGAGAAAATTACTGAACTAGTTCGCCAGCATTTTGATCTAAGACCTTACGGCATTCTGAAGATGCTTGACCTGCTTAATACCGACCAGATCAAATACCGCAAGACTGCGGCTTATGGGCATTTCGGTAGAGAGAATGAAGGCTTTACCTGGGAACTAACTGACAAGGCAGACCTCTTACGTTCAGATGCCGGAATTTAGCAGATCCAACCTGAATCATAACAACTCATTTTCATCCGCTGAGGACGCTGTAAATACTTCCCTGTAAGCTCTCAGCCAACATCCATGTTGGCTGAAGCCTCAGCTTGATGAAATTGAGAAATTATAATTCCGCTGACAGTTTTTAATCTGGTTTACTGTTACTTATCCAGAAGTGTCTGAGGCAGGGATGCCGAAGCCAAGCCTGCATGGATGCATTCATGGCGTCTTCTGGATAAGTAATAGTGAACCAGTATAATTGCCAATTTATCCGAGGAGCGCTGCAACGGGTATCACCCCGCCAGGCTCGGAACGTTAACTTTTAGTCAACGGCGCTCAGTAACTTTAATTAATTTTAAGGAGACTGATATGCCTGTTGAAGGTTTTACTGACTATAAAGTTGCCGATATGTCCCTGGCCGAATGGGGACACAAAGAAATTGCTATTGCCCGCACTGAAATGCCGGGGCTTATGGCGCTTCAGGAAAAATACGGCGACTCAAAACCACTGACCGGGGCGAGAATTACCGGCTCCCTTCACATGACCATTCAAACAGCAGTGCTGATTGAAACCCTGGTTAAACTCGGCGCCCAGGTTCGCTGGTGCTCATGCAACATCTTCTCAACCCAGGATCACGCCGCTGCAGCCATTGCTGACCAGGGGATCCCGGTTTATGCATGGAAAGGTGAAACCCTGGAAGAATACTGGTGGTGTACCGAGCAGGTTCTGAACTGGCCAAACAACGAAGAACCCAACATGATCCTGGATGATGGTGGTGATGCCACTCTACTGGTTCATAAAGGTGTTGAATATGGCGATGCTGGCGCTGTACCTGACCCACAGGATAGCGACCCTGAAGAATGGCAGGTAATTCTTGGCGTACTCAAGCGTAGCCTTGAGGAAGACCCAAAACGCTATCATCGTATGGCCGAGTCAATCAAAGGTGTAACCGAAGAAACCACTACCGGCGTGCATCGTCTGTATGAAATGGCGAACGAAAACAAACTGCTGTTCCCCGGCATGAATGTGAATGACTCTGTTACCAAATCCAAATTCGATAATCTTTACGGCTGTCGTGAATCTCTGGTAGATGGTATCAAACGCGCTACCGACGTTATGGTGGCAGGTAAAATCGCTGTTGTGTGCGGCTATGGTGACGTCGGCAAAGGTTCAGCACAGTCTTTGCGCGGTCTTGGCGCAACTGTCTGGATTACTGAAATTGACCCTATTTGCGCATTGCAGGCTGCAATGGAAGGTTACCGTGTAGTTCGCCTGGAAGAAGTACTGGATGTTGCCGATATTTACGTTACCACGACCGGTAACAAAGACATCATCACACACGATCATATGATCAAAATGAAGGACCAGGCAATTGTCTGTAATATTGGTCACTTCGATAATGAAATCGATATTGCCAGTGTTCAGAAATACGAATGGGAAAACATCAAACCACAGGTTGATCATATTATTTTCCCGGACGGAAAACGCATCATCATGCTGGCTGAAGGTCGACTGGTTAACCTTGGATGTGCAACCGGCCACCCTTCTTTTGTAATGTCCAACTCTTTCACCAACCAGGTTCTGGCTCAAATCGAGTTTTATACTAAACCGGAAGATTACCCGGTTGGCGTTTACACTTTGCCGAAAAAACTGGATGAAGAAGTTGCGCGCTTGCACCTTGATAAGATTGGCGCCAAGCTGACCGTTTTGTCAAAGGATCAGGCAGACTATATTGGTGTGCCAGTTGAGGGACCTTACAAACCAGATCATTACCGCTATTGATCCCGGCAGATCTTTTTGTGCCCATACTGCGTTGTCAATGTGCTCGAATACTCACTTAATTATTCATAAGCTGCGTTTCTGTGCGCATTGACGCCTTGTCTGGACACAAAAATCAACTGCCTTGTTTCTTATACAATTCAGAACCGTAAGACAGTCAGTGTAGTTTCATTTTCTGAAGTGTACGCAGCATGGATGCTGCGTCCAAGCCTACAGGGATGTAACTGATTTTAATCAGGCGGCGTCTTCAGCAAATGATGCTATGCTGCAGTCAAAACCATGAAGAATTAATCATGTCAGAAAACAAAACATTCAGCTTTGAACTATTCCCACCAAAAACAGATAAAGGTTTCGAGAACCTTAAAAACACGGTTAATACGCTCAACAAACTTAACCCGGAGTTTTTCTCGGTTACCTACGGTGCAGGCGGTTCAACCCAGACCAATACCTTTAAAACAGTTGACTGGCTTCGGGAAAACAATATTGAAACAGCTCCACATCTTTCCTGTATCGGATCGAGCCGTGATGAGATTCTGGATATCTTAAATCGTTACCGTGGCCAGGGAATCAAACGCATTGTTGCACTCAGAGGCGACTTACCGTCGGGCGCAGGTCTTGGTGGCCTGGGTGACCTTAATCACGCCAATGAACTGGTTGAACTGATGCGATCCGATTATGGAGACGAGTTCTTCATTGAAGTGGCCGCATATCCTGAAACCCATCCACAGGCAGTCAGCGCCAAATCAGATATTGATTACTTAAAGAAAAAAGCCGATGCAGGTGCAAACTCTGCCATCACCCAGTATTTCTATAATGCTGATGCCTATTTTGCTTTTGTAGACAGTTGTGACAAAGCCGGTATAAATATCCCGGTCGTTCCCGGCATAATGCCAATCACCAACTATGTGCAACTTGCCCGTTTTTCAGAAGCCTGTGGTGCAGAAATCCCCAGATGGATAAAAAAACGCCTTGAAGGTTACGGAGATGATCTTGATTCAATCCAGGCATTTGGACAGGAAGTTGTTACCCAAATGTGCCAACGGCTTATCGATAATGATGTTCCGGGGTTACATTTTTATACGATGAACAAATCTGACCCAACCCTTGCAGTCTGGAACGGCTTAAGCATTAGTTGATGATATGCGGTCCACCCGTGTTTACATTAATAAAGAAATTGAAGTTGGCATCAACATCGAGCTAACCGGACAGACCTCTCATTATCTGCACAATGTTCTCAGGCTTGGCCCTGATAATGAGCTGACAATATTTAATGGAAATGGCCATGACTACAAAGCCAAAATCACGGACGCATCGCGGAAAAAAACCACCCTCACAGTCCTGGGGCAGTCTGAAAAGAAACCATTACCAAGTTTAAACATACACCTCGGTATCAGCTTATCCAAGGGAGATCGTTTTGACTGGGCTATTCAAAAATCAACAGAACTTGGTGTAACGGCTATAACTCCCCTTGTAACCGAGTTTTCAACCTTAAAAATTTCAGAAGACCGGCTTGAAAAAAAACACCAGCACTGGCTGGGTATTATTGAATCAGCCTGCGAACAATCAGGGCGTTGCTATGTTCCTGAATTACACCACCCTGTAAATTTAAATGACTGGGCCAATGCCTTGGGAAATAAAGGCACCAATGACAGCATCATTAAGCATGAAAATGCGTTAAAGCTGGTACTCAACCCCCACCAGGGACAGCGCATTCATTCACAAACATGTGAAAAAAACCTGGCACTCATGATTGGCCCTGAAGGCGGTCTATCAGAAAAAGAAATTGAAATAGCGCATGACAATGGTTTTGTATCAATTCAACTTGGAAACCTGGTATTAAGAACCGAAACAGCACCGGTTGCCGCGATTGCAGCAGCGCAGACACTCTGGGGAAGCTTCAGGTAAAAGCCCCCTGAACCTGATAATCAACCCTGAACAGCTTTATGAGTTGCTTCACAAAGTTTTTCAAAATTAGGCAGCCAGGCATCCTCGCCATTATAGGTCACATGCCTGTAGGCCATCTCCGGTAAAAGTTCATTTATCATTGGCTCATTGATGCTGGCAGCATTGGCACGGGCAAGTCTCGGGATACTGCTGCAAATAATACCTATAAATGGCATATCGGCATGATGCAGTATGTTATGACAGACAGCGATACGGGCACGGTAACCGGGCTCCACAGCTTCCGAATGAATAAAGTACTCAAACGAAACAACGGGGATTTTTCTGCGGTTCCAGTTTACAACCCCCCGCAACCATTCCGGTGAATTAACAACAGGCTCTTCTTCACGATAGCCTATTACTTCGGCAACCGTTACATTCGGCAGCAATAGATGAGTATCTTTAAGCGGAAGCAGAACTGCACGGACTTCTTCACCGGGTTCTATTGCCTTTGGACTGCTTTCTTCAAGATTGATTTCTCTCATACTTCAACTTCCGCCAAACATGAATAGATATTATCCAGCAGTTCCTCTTCCTGGTATGGCTTGCCCAGGTAACTGTTTACACCAATCGACAAAGCTCTTTGACGGTGTTTTTCACCGGTTCGGGAAGTGATCATAATAATAGGTATTTGTTTTAACGAAGATGTATGTTTGACATGACGTGCCAACTCAAACCCATCCATCCGCGGCATTTCAACATCCAGCAACATGACATCAGGTATGCGATCCTGCAGCACATCAAGGGCATCAACACCATCTTTAGCAGTGATGACTTCCATGTTATGACGCGCAAGTAATCGACTGGTTACTTTTCGTACAGTAATGGAGTCGTCCACCACCATCACAGTAATACCTGTTTCTTCCTCAATCTCCTCTGACGTGACTAACGCCTGCTGACCAAGCCTTGCCTTATCAGTTCGAACCAGTGCGTTAACATCGATAATCAAGGCTACCTGGCCATCACCAAGGATGGTACCACCGGTAATCCAACGTACCGTACTCAACTGTGCACCCACTGATTTCACGACGATCTGGCGGTTACCAATCAGATGATCAACCTGCAGGGCCATACGACTTTCACCGGCACGTACCAGCAATACAGGGAAAGTACGACGTTGATCAACCGCGCTTATTTGACCTACATCAAGCAACGTTCCCAGGTAACGTACCTGGTAACTGTTATCTGCAAATTCCACCTCAACGTTTTCACCAGACTGCGCAGCATCCACCTCTTCCCTGGTTACACGTAATACACCCTCAATGGATGAATGAGGAATAGCGTAAGTTTCTTCACCAATACGCACCAGCATGGAATCGGAAATTGCCAAAGTATAAGGCAGACGAATATTAAAAGTTGTGCCTTTGCCATACATGGAATCAATTTCAAGTGCACCGCCAAGCTGTTTAACTTCACTGGTAACAACATCCATACCGACACCACGACCGGATATCTGGGTCACTTCACTGGCAGTGGAAAAACCCGGCTCAAGGATAAATTGCATGACGGCATCATCAGCTACATCTGCACCCTCAACCATCAGCCCTTTTTCAGTTGCCTGTTTCCTGATTTTATCCAGGTTCAATCCCTGGCCATCATCTGCAATAGCCAGTACAAGTTCGGTACCATCCCTGTCCAGCGAAAGGACAATCCTGCCTTCTTCAGGCTTGCCGGCAGCTTTCCTGTCCTCGGGGCCTTCAACACCATGAGAGACTGCGTTCCTTAACAAATGCTCAAGTGGACCGGTAATGCTTTCGAGAATATTGCGGTCCATTTCTCCGACGGTACCGCCGATTTCAAGGTTAGCCTTTTTACCCAGCGTTCTGGCTGTTTGCCTGACAACACGCTGCAGACGATTCATCTGCTGGGAAATAGGTACCATGCGCGTACGCAGTAAACCATCCTGTAATTCGGTTGAAACTCGTGACTGTTGCAACAGTAGAGTTTCTGACTCCCTGGCGAGGTCACCTGTTGCACTATTGATTGAGGTTAAGTCACTGACCGTTTCTGAAAGCGCCCTGGATAACTCCTGGATGGCGGAAAAGCGATCAAGCTCAAGTGGATCAAAGTCCTTTTGATAGTCGAGATCATCAAAACCCTCTTTTTCATGACGAAACAGAATCTGCGCCTCGGTTTCTATTTCAAGCTGTCGTAACTGTTTTTGTAAACGATCTACCGTCTGTTCAAGTTCATTGAGATTAAATGATATACGTGAATTCTGCTGTTCAAGCCGGGAACGGTAAATGGATACCTCTCCGGCATTGTTTACCAACCTGTCCAGAAGTTCTGCATTAACCCTGACCTGCTCCCTGGAACGGTCAGCTTTCTTTATTTCAGTTTTCTTCGGGTTCTTATCAAAGTGGATAATTTCACTGCTATCTCCAGTTTTATCCTGGGATGAACTATCCATTGACTCGGCAAAGTCTGAAGATTCAAGCAACTGCGACTCACCGAGCAACTCGGAACTACTCATTAATTCAGATTCAACCAACAGACGCGAATCATGTTCAAAGTCTTCAAGTGATTCTTCTGTTATAACAGCTTCAGGTTCAGGTTTAGATTGAGATTCAGATTCAGGCCCGGGTGATTTAGCAGTACCTGTTGAATTCCCTGGTGAAGTCTCTGGTGCAGAATCTTGTGGCTTGGGGGCTTCCGGTGTTTGAACAGGCTGTGCAGCGGATTTGACGTCCACCACTTCTCCATTGGCCCGCGCGTTTTCAAGTTGTCCCAGTAAGGATTTATCTGCTGAAATGGCTTTACCGGATTTCAGCTCATCTATCTGGATACCAATGCGGTCTGCCGTTTGCTGGGCCAGCAATAAAGCCGGTTCAGTGGCTTTTATTCGACCCTGTTCAAGATCACCCAGAAAAGACTCCATTGCATGGCTTAAATCACCCAGGGTGTTAACACCCGCCATGCGCGCACCACCTTTGATGGTGTGCAGTGTGCGATGTAATACCGGTATCTGCGAGAGGTCCTCGAAATTATTGGACCATTCCTGCATGGCAGTATCCATAACTTCCTGCAGATCGATAGCCTCTTCAAGGAAGATTTCAGCCATTTCAGGATCAATATCATCATTGGATTCGGTTGCAGCAGTTTCTGCCGGGATATCAGCTGCTAGAAAACCGGCTTCTGGAACATCAGCTGCTGGAACATCAGCTGCAGGTGCTTCGGACCACCAGTTATCTTCAGAATTATTGTCCTGTAATTTTTCATCATCAACGGAAGGCGCTTCATCCCACCAGGTATCCTGACTTGAATTATCCAGGTCACCTGAATCAACTGATTCAGATGTTGACTCATCATCAGGTTTATCGGCTTTCGGCGCTTCTTCCCACCAGTCACTCATGGTTTTACCCTGACGCTTCCATCCGGTGCTTTGAACATGGTTCCAGAAGGAAGTTTTTCGTATTCCTCCTTGGATTTTATTTCTGGAATTACCGGGGCCTCATCCCATGGCGTCGCAGAGTTGTCCGATTCAGTCTCTGGCTGTTCGGTTTCATTTTCTACTGCAGGGCCTGGTTCAGGCTGACTTTGAGGTTGGTCTTGAGGTTGGGCTTGAGGTTGTGATTCAGGCTGGCCTTGAGGTTGAGACTGCTGGCCTGTTTCTGTCACCTCACCGGCTTTAAGTGATTGCTCAAGTAAAGTCAGCAAGTCCAGATCCGGCGTCAACCTCTGGCCATCACGCAGTTCATCGACCTGGATACCTATCCTGTCGGCTGCCTGTTGTGCCAGGCGCAGCGCTTCGTTCGAAGGTGTAATCGATCCACTTTCAAGACCGCCCAGGAAAGACTCCATGGCATGGCTCAGGTTACCCAGCGTATTAACACCAGCCATGCGGGCACCACCTTTCATGGTATGCAGTGTCCGGTGTAACACAGGTATCTGAGACAGGTCCATTGCATCTTCTGCCCAGGCCTGCATGGCAGAATCCATACTTTCCTGAAGTTCAACTGCCTCTTCAAGGAAGATTTCAACCATTTCCTCATCAATTTCATCTTCCGGGGCAATTACTTCCTGAACAGGTGTTTCCTGAACAGGTGTTTCCGGCACATCAGGAGCAAGAGTTTGCTCTGGCTCTGGCTCTGGCTCTGGCTCTGGCTCTGGCTCTGGCTCTGGCTCTGGCATAGTCTCAATATCCTGTGACTCTAGTTCAAGCGATACAGAATCCATCGAACCGGAATCATCAAGCAACTCTTCCGAATAAGTAAAGGAGTCGGCTGAAAGCGCATCTGACTGCTCCTGCTCAAGACGTCTGGCTATATCATCAACCAGGGTTTCCCAATCGGGTTTTTGTGCATCAGGCTTGTTGATAGTCTCAAGAATTTCACCCACTGCATCAACCGTTCGCTCCAGCAAATCAATATCCTTAGACTGCAAGGCACGTTCATGTGCAGAAATACCGTTTAAAAGTTTTTCAAGATTGTCGGCTATGCCTGCTATTTCGGGCACTTCTGCCATCTTGGCTGAACCTCGGAGCGTATGCACAGCACGCGTTAATGATTCAGAAACGTAGTATTCGTTCAGCCCGGAAGTATCGATGCGGCTGTCATGAATGAAGTTGCGGATGGTATCCAGGTGTCCCCGTGTTTCCTTGGAAAAAATATCCAGCAATACCGGGTCCATCTGGCCAGAGTCCTG
>CALAZS010000092.1 GCA_937926265.1 uncultured Gammaproteobacteria bacterium | reverse complement strand
TGATTTCGAATTTACCGCGTAAAAAGTTTAACTTTGTCTCGGAAATTTTGCCGGTGCAGTTATGCACCGGTTTTTTTTTAAGGAAAACCTGATGGCAGAAAGAAAAAAAGAGTCGAGTGAAATCTATGCCGACTTCACCATGAGTCGTATAGACCCGGCAGTGCGTGACACTATGTCAGTAACCCAGTTGAATGCCGTCCGTGAAGCCTTGTTGGCTAATCAGCCTTACAAGCAGCATGCGCTCGATCTTCGGGGCACGATACCTTTGTTTTTTGCCAATTTTTATTTTGTGCTACTGGCAGGTCAGGATAAGCGGAAAAAAACACTGGAAGATCAGGAGCACCGATCTTTCAAGAGAAATCTCACCCTGGGATATGTTTTGTCGCTGATATTCATGACCTTTGCGGTGGCCATGGTCTGGGGCGCCATTCTTTTGCTGCTTTACTGGGTTAAAAGGGAGCTGGGGATCGATATTTTCCCGAGTATGCATTTTTTAAATTTTTTTCAAAGTGACTAAAAACTTGATCTTTGAGGTAAAACCGTTAATTATTTCAGCTAATTTCATAAGAATGTTCTTCAAAACACTGAAAAACAATGTTTTTTCTGTTTTTTGGGCTACAATACTGATGATTTCGTCGTAACTGTTGTTAGAAGGTATCAAGCAAAATGCTTGGGTTGGTTTCAGCTAAAAATATGTTTAGTCGCATGGTAAGAGCCGGATCACTGCTGTCTGTGCTGCTGATGTTCGGCTGCTCGTCGTCTGAAATGCTGGTCAAGATACCTTCAAATTCAGATGGAGCGACGATTGCCCCCTATGACACCTCAACGTTCAAAAACAATATAGATCTCTTCAGCCCATTGTCACTGGAGAGGAAAATAGATCAGCTCAAACTGTTACAGCGCACAGAAAAACTGTTCGTACTGTTTGATAACAGTGACAGCATGCAGGACAATTATCGTGGCATCAGCCGATATGACTATGGCCTTGAAATTCTTGATCGATTCCACCGGACCCTGCCAAACATGACCCTTCAGGGTAATGTTTTCATTACATCAGCGTACATTAATACATTTTTCCTTTCGCGCATTCTCTCCGGTGATAATAACCAGGATGAATTCAGCTGGGCCATAGAGCCATATGACCCTGATATCATGCAGGAGCGCGCCAAGGACACTACCCAAAGTTTCGTTGCCGGAGACGGCAGTCTGCATTCAGCTATCTATGAAATGTCTGACCTGATTGCCTATACCAATGAGCCGGCTGCTTTGCTGTTGGTAACCCACTGGGAAAGGATCGATAAGAAAGCGTTGACCGCGATTGCGCACTTGAGGCAGCGAATCAAGATGCAACATGACAAAGAGCTGTGCGTTTATACCATTGGTGTCGGTAATAATTATTCCAGAGCGCGCTTTGACCAGTCCGATACCTGCGGCACCTCGGTAGCGGCCGATAAAATAGCCCAGCCACGAGATATGCTGCATTTCATTGAACGCATGTTCTTTTTTGGTCCCGCTGACACCGACAATGACGGTATCTACGATTACCGCGACAAATGTCCTGACACCGAGCAGGGCAGGTTAGTAAGATTTGACGGCTGTAAACGCTTTGATTCTGCCGATCTATCTAATGATGTTTTGAAAAAACCATTAGACAAATCCCGTTTCATAGTGAGTAACTGGTAATGAAATGTTGTTCCGCAAAAGTTAATTCTATCATTCGTGCAACGCTTTTGAGCACGTTGTTTGCATTGCAGGCAAATCCGATATCAGCACAGGATCGACTGGGTATTTTGCTTCCCGGTGAGACCCAGCTGCAGCAGGCAGTGAAAGCGGCTGCCCGGGTTCAGGATGATCCCTTGCCTGATCCTGAAATTGATATCACTTTGCCGGAAGAGCCGGAACTGGTTGAAGTCGAAGAGCAATCAGAACTGGAAAAGAAAGTGGCTGAAACGCTTGAAACCATCAGTCTGGAAGAGCAGATTCAGCAACAGGTGGTTCAGGCTGAGCTTGAACAGTTTGGCTACGATATTTTTTCCCAGGCACCGACAACTTTCGCACCGGTAGAAGGTATTCCGGTTCCACCTGATTATGTGATTGGCCCGGGTGATACCTTTATTTTACAGATCTATGGTGCAACAGATGTTGAGTACCGCCTTGTGGTTACCCGCGAAGGCAAACTGCTGATTCCCGAAATCGGTGACATCCAGATTGCCGGCCTGACCTTTGAAGAGGCCAAATTCACTCTTAATGAACAAATCACGAAATTGCGCATCGGTGTAAAAACGGTTGTGACACTGGCAGACCTGCATACCATCCAGGTGATGATGGTGGGTGAAGTGGCACGTCCGGGTGCCTACACAGTAAGTGGTTTATCTTCTCTGCTGAATACCCTGATTACTACTGGAGGCATTAAACGTACAGGTACGTTACGAAATATACAGGTACGCAGGCAGAACAAGATTGTTGCCAGCATGGATATTTACCAGGTGCTGCTGAAAGGTATTGATGAAAGCAATATTTACCTGCGCCAGGGTGACGTGGTGTTTGTTCCGCCAATCGGCCAAACCATTGGGGTTGCAGGTGAGGTACATCGTCCTGCAATTTACGAAATCAAAACTGAAAACACTGTTGATGAAGTACTGGAAATGGCCGGTGGCCTTTTACCGACGGCATCTGCAGATAAGTCTCACATTGAACGCATTACAGGTTCAGGGCTAAGAACGCTGGTCTCCGCCAACCTTGATGCCGGTGGTGGAAACATTGAAGTGAAAAATGGTGACCTGATCCGGGTCTTTCCTGTTTTAAACAAAATGGAAGATGTTGTTTTATTGTCAGGGCATGTGCTGATACCCGGAGGTTTTCAATGGACACCCGGCATGCGTGTTTCTGACCTGATCAAATCGCCATCGATATTACGTCAAAGTGCCGAGTACGAAGTGGCAATGGTGCAGCGCGAAATTACCTCAAAGAAAAGAATTGAAGCGCATTATTTCAACCTGGGTGAGGTGCTTGAAAACCCCGCGAGCAAACAGAACATTAAACTTTCGCCAAGAGACCAGGTGATTGTTTTTGATACGCATTCGCCCAGGGGTAACCAGGTTGCCGACATGGTTCGCAAGTTAAAGTCACAGGCGACGGCGTTTGATCCACCTGGAATGTTTGATGCACGAGGTTATCTGCGTCATCAGGGTGAATATCCACTCGAGAAGGGTATGCGTCTTCTTGATGCAATAAATGTGACCGGTGGCGTTCAGGTTGGAACCGATACACGTTATTCACTGCTGGTTCGCAAAGATCAGACAACCAAGAATATTGAGTTTATCCAGTTGAGCCTGGACAAGGCAAAAAGAAAACCTTTCGGTGACCATAACCCGGTCATCAAGCCTGAAGACCGTATCTATGTTTTCGATAGTTCGATTGACAGGGTGGAGCTGATAAAAGCTGATCTTGAACAGGTAAAGACCCAAACCAGGTATGGTGATCTTTCTCCGGTTGTACGGGTGGCAGGTAAGGTGCTTAAACCCGGTACTTATCCCCTGGTACCCGGTATGCGTGTTGAAGACCTGGTTATAGCAGCAGGCGGTATGAAAGAAGATGCATTTGGTATAACAGCTAGCCTGTCGCGTCATGAAATTGTTGATGGCGAGTTTTCCAAAACAGATAACCTCAATGTAAAACTGCAGGATAACCGTGCGCATGAATTCAATGCACAGACCATCCTGCATCCTTACGATCACCTGGTTTTACGTGCCAAACCCGAATGGAACGATGCGCCAAAACTGGTGCGTATTGAAGGTGAGGTGATTTACCCGGGTGAATACCATGTGGGCAAACGTGAAACACTCTGCAGCCTGGTGCAGCGTGCCGGTGGCTTTACAGAAGATGCCTACCTGTTTGGCTCGGCATTTTTCAGGGAAAGCGTGCGCGAGCGTGAACAGGAAGCCATGGACCGGATTCATGACCAGATTGATGATTTGCTGGTTGATGTGCATATGTCTCCCGGTTATCAAAAAGATCAAAAATTACCGGTGAATAAAAACGCACATGACCTATATCGTGTGATCAGAGAGCTGGATCGTCCGCAGGCTGTTGGCAGAATGGTAGTTGATATCGAAACAGCGGTAACTAAATGTGATGAAACTGCTGATATTGTGCTTGAAGATGGCGACAGGCTGGTGGTGCCCAGGTACAAGGAAGAGGTATCGGTTGTTGGCCAGGTTTATCATCCGACCTCTCACAAGTACCAGTCTGACCGGGCTGCCTATGACTATGTCAACTTAAGTGGTGGTACCAAGGAGTTTGCTGCACGCGAGCATATCTACATTGTTCAGGCCAACGGTGAGGTGATGACTGCTCGGTCCTCTGTCAGTAGCTGGGGATGGCTGGGTTCCCCTGCCAATGTCAAGGTAACACCAGGTTCAACGGTGTTCGTACCGTTAAGTGTTGACCGAATCAACGGCCGTGAGTTTAGTCAGTCATGGGTTGAGCTGGTGTATAAGCTGGCATTGTCTGCGGCCAGTCTGAAGTTTATCTTTGAAGACCCGTCCAATTAGGTATATATAACTGGCTATAGCTAAGTAGATATTGATCAACAGATACAGGTTTATTTTATGAAAGACAGTCAGGATATGCCATTCGGTATCGAGGAGGAAGTTGACCTGCTCGAATACCTATATGCGATTCTGCGTTATAAATACCGTATTCTGATAGTCGCCATGGTAGGTGCCGTAGCCATATTTGGCTACTCCAAGCTGGTTGATGATATTTACATGTCAACAGCGGTGGTTGCCGTTAATATCAAGGAAAAGCCCGGCGGTGTTTCACCAAAGGAATACCGCGCCAGTGATGCGCTTGGCTTGATAGAGCATGATTTCATTATTGATGCCGCGCAATCAAATGAAAGATACAGGCTGATGGCGCGAATGCGTTCCATGAAATTCAGCCAGCTGTTTATCGAAGAAAATGATTTGTTGCCTTATATCTTCCACAAACGCTGGAATGCAGAACAGAAAAAGTGGAAAGACGGTTTTAAACCTGATATTCGAGAGGCAGGGCAGATCTTCCAGAGTATCAGGGGGCTGCAGTCAGATGATGAATCCGGCCTGCTGCGTATTCATTTTAAAACCAGGGATCCGAAGTTATCAGCTGACCTGGCCAATAAATTTGTAAAACGCTTTAACAAGTATATTCGTGATAGTCAGGCTATAGAGCTCAAGGCCAGGAGTGAATACCTGCAATCACGCCTGGAAGAAGTTGAGAATATCGAACTGCACCGTTCGATTTATCGTTTGATGGAAACCCAGCTTGCAGCTGAATCTTTACTCTACGCCCGCAGCGAATACCCTTTGGAAGTTATTCAGCCAGCATTTCCACCGATTTATAAAAACTATCCTCAGCGCAAGAAGTGGGCGGCACTGACATTTGTTGGCCTGGTGCTTCTGGGGGTGATGGTCAGTATTGGCATGGTGCTTCTGCAGAACCTGAAAAAAGGACTTCAAGAGTTCCGTGAGAAAACCTCGGCTGAACAATCTTTAAAAGACGAGCCTGAGGTGGATACAAAAAAACAAATTGCTGATAAATCAACTAAACCTGGTGAAAAATACCAGGGTGATGACTGGGTTGACTAATTTAGCAATTGCAAATTGCAAAAGCCTCTCTGTTTTATCCGGTAAAAAATTCGCATTCTGCATTTTTCCCCTCAAATTTCTAAAAGATGAATTCTCATAGTCGAATCTATCCAATTAGGTAATCTGACAATTTTCTGGATTTTCGTAAATTTTAAACTATTTTTAAGCTAATTTAACTGCAAATTTAAGTAATTTAAATTTTTGGCACCCTAGTTGCTCTACAGAGATAACTTTGATTTTTGTAGAAAGCAACGTGAATAAAGCCATATTTCAAAAAGCATTTAATGCTCTGTTCAGCCGCGGTATCGGGCTGCTACTACAGCTTGGCCTGACGGTTATCCTCGGTCGATTACTTGGTGCCGCTGGAATGGGGGTGTTCTCGCTCTACACGTCCTGGATGATGATGTTTGCCAGTTTTGCGGATATGGGTATGCCCAATCACGTCCTTCGCACGGTATCCGTTCAGGATGACCGTAATAACCGTAACAAGGCTATCGACTTCACCCTGACGGTCATCAAAACCCTGCTGTTGTCAGGTGCCATTGTTTCAATTCTGGTGTTGTTGTTTTCAGGCTTTTTAGCACCTGAAGATGCAAATATTGATTACAGATTTGTCCTGACTGTAGCCGCTGTTTCTGCAATTGCTTTCATGATCATTCGTATACTATCTGAATCACTGAAAGGTATAAGGCAGGTAAACCTGGCATTGGCAGCAGAAACGGCCTTATTACCTTTGGCCGCGTTGCTGGTACTTGGTGTTTTATATCTGTATGACTTTGATATTACCGCCCAGGGTTACCTGGCTTTACACCTGGTCTTAATGATCACCGTTACAGCTTTCATGTTCTGGATGCTGCTGAGATTTAAAACTCCAGTGAAGTCTGAAGACCAGGCTGGTATGGGTGAGACACCTGCCTTGTTTAACCGCAGTCTGTTGCCTTTCTGGGGCGGAGGTCTGTTAAACATGTGGTTTATGAACATGCCGATCATTCTTTTACCGCAGTTTGCGACAACTGAAGAAATAGGTATTTACGGCGTAGCGTTTCGATTAATCGGATTGGCTTCAATCATTCTGGTGACACTGGCCAGTTTATTCGGACCCAAGTTTGCCCGGGATTATGCCAATAATGATGCCGAGGGACTTAAACAGGGTTTAAGGCAGTCTCAAATTCTATCGATGCTGGTTTTTATCCCGATGCTGTTGGTATTTACTTTCCTGGCAGAGCCGCTACTTGGAATATTTGGTGAAGAGTTTAAAGCCGGTAAAGAAATTCTTTGGGTTCTGGTAGTTGGTCAGACATTAAATGCGGCAACCGGCCTGGTTGGTTTCATGATGAACATGATTCACCAGGAAAAACAGGAATTTTATATTCATCTGACGACCACCATCATGCTGACGTTATTGATTTTTGCACTGGGCAGTCTTTATGGCGTAATCGGTGTTGCCATTGCCTATGCCACAGCCCTGGTTATCAAAAACCTGACATCACTTATTTTTTCTCTTTATCACTTAAATGCCATGCAACGTCTGGCTGGAGCAATGCAATGAAAAAGCTTGATTTTATAATCATTGGTGCGCAGAAATCTGCAACAACCTCTTTATACAAATACCTAAAGCCGCACCCAGGGATTTTTATGTCATCGGCTAAAGAGGCGCCATTTTTCAGCAAGGAGTCGCTTTTCAATGCAGGCTGGGAAAGTTTCGTTAATGAATATTTTGAAGGCGCTCCAGAAGACAGGTTATGGGGTACGGCAAGTCCACAGTACATGGGTAACAGCTTAACTCCAGCCAGAATTCATGAAATGATGCCCGATGTAAAGTTAATTGCTTTACTGAGAAACCCAATGGATAGGACTTATTCACACTACACCATGTCAGTCAGACGTGGAAACGACAGCAGGGACTTTGATGCTGCAGTTGACGATCTGCTCGATGCCAAGGCACTTGAGTATGCACGTTCAACCATGCCCGTTACCAAGTCAGACAATACCGATGAAGATGAAAGTGGCCATTATGTTGTCTGGAGTGAATATGGCCGTATTCTTAACGATTTCCTGAAATGCTTCCCAAAAGACCAGCTCAAAGTTGTATACATGGATGACCTGATGGCTAATCCGGCGCAGGTGTACAGGGACGTGGTTGATTTTATTGGTGTCGTCGATGATGGTAATGTACCTGCCAATGTCGGCAAGGTATATCACAAAGGTGGCACAGAGCGAATTATCCCGGAAAGCTGGCGTGAGGCTTTGAAAACCAATAGGCTTTTTCGTTTTTTCTGGGACATGGTGCCTGAGAATTTACGCATTCGGGTTAGATATTTTTATGAGCAGAAAAATATTAAAAAGGGTTCTGGTCAGGATGGTCCTTCCGAGCAGGCCAAATCTAAACTTATTCAGCATTTTGCCGAAGATGTAAAACAACTTGAAGAGATTACTGGAAACCCGGTGCCATGGACTGAGTTTCACTCTGAAATAAAGGCTGATGCTGGACAGGAACAAGAGCCTGCTAACGAAAAATTTAAAGAGTTGAGGGTATAACAATGAAAGTTTTAGTAACTGGTGGCGCGGGTTTTATTGGTTCTTCTGTGATCAGACACTTAATCAATGACCTGGAATATGAAGTCGTCAATGTCGACAAGCTAACTTATGCAGGAAACCTGGAGTCACTTGAAGATGTCTCTTCAAATTCACTTTATGCGTTTGAGCATGTTGATATCTGTGATTACAACGAGATGGCGCGCGTTCTTGATAAGCATCAGCCGGATAAAATTATGCATCTGGCAGCTGAATCACATGTTGACCGTTCCATTGATGGTCCTGCCGAGTTTATTCAGGCCAATGTTGTCGGTACCTACGTAATGCTGGAGACTGCCCGTCAGTACTGGCTCAAGCTGGATGATGATAAGAAAGCTGGTTTCAGGTTCCACCATATCTCTACCGATGAAGTTTATGGTGACCTAGAAGGTACTGATGATTTGTTCACTGAAACCACGCCTTATGCACCCAGTTCGCCTTACTCGGCATCTAAAGCCAGTTCGGATCACCTGGTGCGTGCCTGGAACAGAACATACAAGTTTCCTGTGGTTATCACTAATTGTTCCAATAACTATGGACCTTACCAGTTCCCGGAAAAACTGATTCCACTGGTTACCTTGAATGCTTTAAGCGGTAAGCCATTACCCATCTATGGTAAGGGCGACCAGATACGTGACTGGCTGTATGTTGAAGATCATGCCAGGGCACTGGTGAAAGTGGTTTTTGAAGGTCACGATGGTGAAACCTATAACATCGGTGGTCATAACGAAATGACAAATCTGGATGTGGTTAAAACTGTTTGCAAAATACTGGATGAGCTTCGCCCTGATCATCCAAACGGTATTAGCAAGTATGAAGATCTGATTACCTACGTTGCTGATCGCCCCGGACATGATGTGCGTTATGCGATTGATGCTACCAAGATCAAAAATGATCTGGGCTGGGTGCCCGATGAGACATTCGAGTCTGGTATTCGTAAAACCATCAGCTGGTACCTGGATAATGAAACCTGGTGGAGCCGTGTACTTGATGGCAGCTATCAGGGTGAGCGTCTCGGGTTAGCTTCTTAAGTTTTGGCTTCCTAAGTTCTGGCTTTAATCGATTAATTATCAAGGAAAAAAAATGAAAGGTATTATTCTCGCCGGTGGTTCAGGTACACGATTACACCCGGTCACACTGGCTATATCAAAACAGTTATTGCCTGTTTATGACAAGCCAATGATTTATTACCCGTTAAGCATTCTGATGCTGGCAGGTATCAAGGAAATCCTGATTATTTCCACACCACAGGATACGCCAAGGTTTGAACAACTGCTGGGTGATGGTTCTGACTGGGGTATTTCCTTGAGTTATGCCGTGCAGCCAAAGCCGGAAGGTTTGGCCCAGGCATTTCTGATTGGTGAAGAGTTTATCGATGGTGATGCCTGTGCACTGGTTCTTGGTGATAACCTGTTTTTTGGCCATGACCTGCAAAAGTCACTTGAGCATGCAGCGGCCAAAGAAGAGGGTGGTACCGTGTTTGCTTACCCCGTGCATGATCCAGAAAGATATGGTGTGGTTGAGTTTGATCAAGGTGGCCAGGCGATATCGATCGAGGAAAAGCCAGCCAGGCCCAGATCAAGATATGCAGTCACCGGTCTTTATTTTTATGACAAGCAGGTGGTTGATATTGCCAAGCAGGTGAAGCCTTCATCCCGCGGTGAGCTTGAGATTACCGATATTAACAATCACTACCTCAGGCAGGGGCAGTTAAGTGTTGAAGTGATGGGACGTGGTACGGCCTGGTTGGATACCGGTACCCATGATTCATTAATCGAAGCTGCTTCGTTTGTACAGACGATTGAAAAACGACAGGGTTTGAAAGTGTCCTGTCCCGAAGAAATTGCCTGGCGTCAAAGATGGATTTCCAGTGATCAGTTACGGGCACTGGCAGAACCATTGTCCAAAAATGACTACGGTCGCTATTTAACAGACATCGTCAATCACGATATTCGATAAGTCATTCGGAAGAATTTTTAAGGAATTAATATTTAAGGAATTATTATGGAAGTTTTAAATACCAGTTTGCCGGGTGTATTGCAGATACAGCCCAGGGTCTTCGGTGATTCACGTGGTTTCTTTATCGAAACCTATTCTGAAAAGCGCTACCGTGAATCCGGTGTTGATTATGGTTTTGTACAGGATAACCACTCGCGTTCGAGCCAGGGTGTATTACGTGGTCTGCATTACCAGTTGAATCATCCACAGGGAAAACTGGTGCGCGTGGTCAGGGGCAGTGTTTTTGATGTAGCTGTAGATGTTCGTGTTGGTTCACCAACGTTTGGCAAAGCTGCCTGGACTATTCTAAGTGATCAGAATCACTACCAGTTTTTCATTCCTCCCGGTTTTGCTCATGGCTTTTGTGTGATCTCTGAATTTGCCGACTTTGAGTACAAGTGTACTGATTATTATCACCCTGAAGATGAGGGTTCGGTTTTGTGGAGTGACCCGGCACTGGAAATACCCTGGCCTGTGATTAATCCAACCATTTCAGAAAAAGATGGCAATGCGCTCAATCTTTCTGACATCCCTGAAAACAAATTACCTGTTTACACGGGCGACTGAAGGCTAAAGGTGTAGTAATGAAAATTCTGGTTGCCGGTGAAAACGGCCAGGTTGCAACTGAGCTTAGACTGCTGGGACTGCAGAGTCAGAAGAGTCTGCATAGTCAGCATGAAGTGATTACAGAAGGTCGAGACAAGCTTGATATTCGTGATGCAGATGTTGTTAAACAGCGTATCAATGAGATCAAGCCTGATGTTGTGATCAATGCTGCAGCATACACTGCGGTGGATAAGGCTGAAGAAGAAACTGAACAGGCCTATGCCATTAACCGTGACGGAGTAAAGCATCTTGCAGAGTCCTGCAAAGCTGCAGGTATTCCTTTTATTCACATTTCAACTGACTATGTTTTTGATGGCAGTAGTGAATCGCCCTATGCTGAAGATGCGGAGGTTTCTCCACTGGGTGCTTATGGTTTGAGTAAATGGGAAGGAGAGGAAGCTGTCAGGTCAACTCTGGATAAACATATTATTATGCGCACCAGCTGGGTGTTTTCCAGTCATGGGCATAATTTCGTTAAGACCATATTGCGAGTAGGTGCAGAACGTGATGAGTTAAAGGTGGTCAATGATCAGTTAGGTGGGCCTACATCAGCAAATGGCATTGCCAGTGCTCTACTCGCTATTTGTGACAAGCTTCAGCAGCAGGGTGATTTAGCGTGGGGTACCTATCACTATTGCGGAAAGCCGTTTACCAGCTGGCACGGTTTTGCAGAAAAAATTATTGAACTTGGTCGTAAGCACGGCATGATTGATCACGAGGTTCTGGTTCATCCTATCCCGACTTCAGAGTATCCAACACCAGCAAAACGTCCGGCAAATTCGCGTTTGTTATCAGACCGTTTAACTGCAGAGTTTGGTATCGAGGCGGATGACTGGGAAGGACAACTGGAAAAAGTGATCGCCAGTTTAGCCAGTTTAGAAAACAATTAAGCGAAATCACTATGAACAAGATGCGCTCTTATTTTCTATACATACTTGGCCTGCCCAAAACCATTTACTTTAACTTAAAGTATTTTCCACTGGCCCAGGCGATCAAGTTGCCGGTTTTTATTTCTCATCGTGTCTGGCTTAAACAGTGCCAGGGAAAAGTAACATTGGGTTCTTATGCTACTGCCAGTGTAAAGATTGGTTATGGCGGAGTGTCAGTATTTGATGAAAACCGTTCTCGATCAATCTGGAATGTCTCCGGTGAAGTTGAGTTTAAAGGTACTGCCAATATTGGCCATGGTTCGAAACTGGCTGTGACTGGTGAGCTGGTGATCGGGGATAACCTGGAAATAACCGCCGAAAGTTCAATTATCTGCCATGAAAAAATTACCCTGGGTAAAAATGCCCTGATTTCATGGGATACGTTGATTATGGATAGTGATTTTCATGAAATTTACGATGAACGCCAACAATGTATTAACGAAAACAGCCCGGTTACTATCGGTGATGATGTTTGGATAGGGTGCCGTGTACTTATTTTAAAAGGTGTGGAAATTCCTGACGGTACTGTGGTTGCGGCTTCCAGTACTGTTAATAAAACAATTGAGTCTTCAAACACAATTATTGCCGGGTCTCCGGCTAAAACAGTTAAAGAAAATGTCACCTGGAAGTATTAACATACCCCATGGATCAAAGACCAATAACTGTAATTGTTTGTATTAACGATCGAACCTCTCAACAATCCTGTGCCACTTCCGGTAGCCTGGAACTTATCCCCCTGATTGAAAAAGCCCTGACTGAAAACCATTTAGATGTTCAAGTCGATCAAACGGTATGTTTCGGTCGCTGTAACACCGGGCCTAACTTGAGAATTGCACCGGGTGGTAAATTCTTCACCGAGTTCAGCGAAGAAAAAATTCCTGAGCTTATTGTCGAATTAAAATCACTGGCACTCTGAAGGCCTGATGCATACATCCAATCAATTTTATGAAGACATGCCGGCTATCAGGGATCTGGCCAGGGT
>CALAZS010000091.1 GCA_937926265.1 uncultured Gammaproteobacteria bacterium | reverse complement strand
TAAAAACTTAATGTTAATTTCCATTAAAACTGGTACGACCAGAAAATACTGGCGCCCCATTCACTGATATCATTCTGGCCAATCTCGCCATAACCCAGGTCTGCTTTGATAAATGACACATCAGTTATTTGTTTTCTGACAGCACCACGAATTTCTCCTGACCAGTTTGATAGAGATGTTTCATCCAAGCCCCACTTCTCAATTCGATAAGTCGCTTTAACCGATAATATCGGTTCAGTGATAAAGCCATTATCGTCAATATATTGCTTACTGAAGTCAGAAGAGAAACTAAGGTTTGCCTGTTTCGATGTACTGTCATCAACAGTCTGCCCAGCGATTTGATAAGCGTCCCGATCTGTACGCGTATACTCCAGTGACAACCGGGGCTTAATTATAACTTCGTCCTCGGTAATCATTTGGGTATTCAAATTGATCATTGTCGTTAGCTTTACAGAATCAAAATCTGCCTTAAAAGGCCCGAGTTTTAATGTGTTATCGAGCCAGCCATACATCAGGCTGATATCCATGGTGTATTCGTCATTGATATACCAGGCAACATAAGGACCGATGTTGTAACCCTCAGAATCATATTGCAGCAATGAACCAAAACCATCCGTGTCATTGTTTTCCATGTTCACGATAACACCGGCAATAAGATCTGAATCAAGTTTCTTGTCAAAACCGGCAGCGACCACTCCCGAATCTGTATCAATGTCCTGGCTGAAACGACTATCGGTCCGGCGTGTCAAAGATGCATTGGCCCAGACGTTCCAGGGCTTACCAGAATCAAACTCACGTCCCTCGGTTAACGCTGGCAGGTTTTTTTCTTCACCGGCTTTGGTATCACCCAGGCAGTGCTGATAGCGCTCATCCAGAAGCATTTGTTCTTCTGTTAAATTTTGGGGGCACTCCAGTGCATCTGTAATGCCGGTGTTGTCCAGCTGGTTTTTTTTGACAGGTGCCTCTGGGGCAACCGTTTTTGGTGGTTCGATAGGATGTTCTGGCCCAGGTTCAATCGGGTGTGATATTGGCGGCCTTACCCCGTAATCTGGATCTACATCAGGTTCAATCGGATGTGCTATCGGAGGTCTTACTCCGTAATCTGGATC
>CALAZS010000090.1 GCA_937926265.1 uncultured Gammaproteobacteria bacterium | reverse complement strand
CCATTAAAAAATTCTAATGGAAAACACTGCAAAAAAACTCCGGGAAATTAAAAGCTTCGTTTTAAGGCAGGGTAGATTAACCCCCGGCCAGCAAAAAGCTTTTGAAACCGTTTGGCCACAATACGGTATCGATTATCAACCCGAGCAGTTAAATTTTCGTAATCTGTTTGGTAACGATAACCCTGTGATTCTGGAGATAGGTTTCGGCAATGGCGATTCACTTGCCGAAATGGCGCTTCATAATCCGGAAACGAATTACCTGGGTATTGAAGTACACCGTCCCGGTGTTGGTCATCTATTGATTCAGATTGAAAAACTGCAACTCAGCAATATTCGCATAATCAGCCATGATGCAATAGATGTTTTGAAAAACTGCATTGCACCTGGCTCTTTACAGGGCGTGCAATTATTTTTTCCGGATCCCTGGCATAAAAAACGTCATCACAAACGGCGAATCGTTCAACCAAAGTTTCTTGATTTACTAGCCGGCGTTATTTGTCAAAATGGCTTTTTTCATGCTGCAACAGACTGGCAAAATTATGCTGAACACATGCTTGAAGTCATCAGGCCGCATTCGGCTTTTTCAATAGACTCCCCTGATGGCTATATTCCCAGGCCCGACCACCGCCCAATAACCAAGTTTGAGCAACGTGGTCAAAAACTGGGACATGGTGTCTGGGACATCATGGCAACCCGATGCTGACAATTCGCAACCTCAGCTCAAGTTTATTGCCAGAAATTGATTTTCTTGAGCTGTTACCCGGACAGTGCATTGCCATTTACGGCGAATCCGGTAGCGGTAAAACCTTGCTGTTACGTGCAATTGCTGACCTAGATACCAATACCGCTAATATTGAACTCAACAATCAAAACAGGGATTCATTACCGGCAAACCAGTGGCGGGAGAATATTATTTATCTTCCAGCTGAAAGCCACTGGTGGTCAGACCAGGTAAAACAGCACTTCACTCACGACATTGATGCTGAAGCACTTGGGCTTAGCAATGAAATCATAAACTGGGATATCAGCAGGCTTTCAACCGGAGAAAAACAACGCCTTGCATTACTCAGAGCACTTGACCGTAAACCCGGAATTTTATTGATGGATGAAACCACGGCCAACCTGGACCATGAAAATACACTCAGGGTTGAAAAGCTGATTGCTAATAAATGTGCCGAAGGCCTTGCCGTTATCTGGGTTACTCACGATAAAGAGCAACGTCAGCGTATAGCTGATAGGAGTTATCGCATAGACAGTAATGGCCTTGAGGAAGACTAAGCATGGAACTGGTTTCACTTAGTGTTTTCGATTTATCACTGGCTGCTTTCCTCGTCATCTTGCTTGGCCTGTTATCATGGCACCTGCAGCTTGGCATTACACAATCGCTTTATATTGCTGCTGCAAGAAGCGCCATTCAACTGACTTTGCTCGGCCTTGTATTGAAGCAACTGTTCAACCAGGTATCGATTCCGCTTGTAACACTGATTTCATTTATCATGTTGATGGTTGCCGGTTACGAGGTTATGGCCAGGCAAAACCGTCGTTTCAGGGGTTGGTGGTCTTTGGGGATTGGAACCAGCTCAATGTTCCTGTCTTCCTTCAGTATTACATTACTGGCGATGTTTACCATCATTCAAATCGATCCCTGGTATACCCCACAGTACCTGATTCCTCTGCTTGGTATGCTTTTGGGTAACACCATGAGCGGTATTGCTATTGCATTGAATAACCTGACGAATATGGCACATGATCAAAGAGGAGTAATTGAAGCAAGGCTAATGCTTGGCGAGACATGGCAGTCATCAATCAATTCGATCCGGCGTAGCGCATTAAAAGCCGGCCTGATTCCTATCATTAATGCCATGACCACCGCAGGCATTGTCAGTTTACCGGGCATGATGACTGGTCAGATTCTGGCTGGCAGCCCACCGATGGAAGCGGCAAAGTACCAGCTGATGATACTTTTCCTGATAGCAGCCGGCACCGGCCTGGGCAGTGTCACCGCAGTATGGATTGGCTCAAGACGATTATTTGATGATCGACAGCGTTTGCGCCTGGATCGGCTCAAATCTTCTGATAAAAGCTGACCTGGAGTTCAGTTGGTAGAGTCTGGTGACTTGCCTGCGGTCGCCATTCTTACCAGCTTCAAAATCAAAAGCACCCAAGGTATGCCATGAAGAAACAGGTCAAAAATATCAATTGGCTTGGACAGTGTACCTGCTGCCAGCATCTTTAATTTTTCCCATATATGAGGCTCCGGTACAAAAGGGGCAAGCCCCAGAAGCAGGGAAGCAATAACAAGGAAACGTATATCTATTCGGTCGATAAATGCCATGGTGAAATTCGTAGCTGTTTTAGATGATGTATTGTAGCTTTTTTACCGTCCTGTGATCACCTGCTATTATCAACTTATTATCCAATTATCGTTTTTAATGTGTCCGGATTTATCTTAATAATCTTACTTGTGGCTATTGCCTGGTTCTGGCTTGACAGTTCCAGGGCTAGAGAGTTTGCAGTTGAAATCTGTCGACAGGCCAGTGAAAAATATGGTGTGCAGTTTCTTGATGAATCGGTGGTTTTAAGCAAATTTGGCATACGCTGGCCGGAACAGGGACTGCGGTTTCGCAGGGTTTATGACTTTGACTTCAGTCGAAACGGCGATGAGCGCCTTTCAGGACAAGTGGCTTTAATTGGCATCGAGCTGGAATTTCTTGATTTCGACTTTTCTATTATCGATGTGAACACGCCCATCCAATCTGATTCCAATTCCGATTCCAATTCCGATTTTGGCCCTGGTTCCGGTTTTGGCAAGCCCCAGCCTAATAAAGCCCAACCGGCTAAAACCCAACCAGCTAAAACCCAACCGGCTAAAACTCAGGCTGGCACAATTATTCCTATACGAAAAAACAGCGGGCAGGATAATAACGTCAACTGATCAAACTGATTACTTGACGATTTTTAAAGAAGGTCTTCCCTTTGGGCCCTTTTTAGAACTGGATTTAGATCCTGCAGTTGGCGTATCAGATGGGCCATTATCATCTGGATCAGTATCATCCGGGTATGAGTCCGAAGCGTCTTCCGATTCATCAGTCGGCTCATCAGGAAACAACATTCCCCGGCCGTTTTCCCTGGCATAAATCCCCATTACTGCCAGGGGCGGGACAAAAACATCAGTTTCCTTACCACCAAACCTGGCATTAAAACTGATCATGTCATTATCAAGCCTAAGATCTATAACAGCAGAAGGATTGATGTTAAGCACTATCCTGCCGTCCTCGACAAACTGCTGCGGAACCTCAACATTCTCGTGTTCAGCATCAACCAGCAGATGTGGTGTTAACGAATTATCAATCAACCATTCGTATAGAGCCCGAATCAGATAAGGTCTGTTAGAGGTCATTGAGATTTAACTTAGGGACGCATTTCCAGTTCTTCTTCGGAAAGGCTTTTTCTAAAAGTTTCCCTTTCGAAAATACGTTCAGCATAAGCTTCAACTTTTTTGTTTGCTGCCGCAGGCAATTCAATACCTAATACAGGCAAACGCCAGAGCAATGGCGCTATACTGGCGTCTACAATTGAGAAGCTTTCACTCATGAAGTAATCCATCGCTTCAAAAACCGGCACAGTGGTTATCAGGCTTTCGCGTAATTCCTTTCTGGCCGCGGTGGCCGCCTTGCCGCCTTTCACGATGATCTCCACCTTGGTATACCAGTCATTATCAACCCTGTGTAAATACAAACGTGACGCAGCACGATTGACGGGGTCTACCGGTAAAAGAGGTGGATGTGGAAACCGCTCATCCAGGTACTCCATGATAATTCTTGAATCGTAGAGTGTAAGATCCCTGTCCAGAATGGTCGGCAACGAAGCATAAGGGTTTAAGTCAACTACATCCTCAGGCGGGTTTAAAGGATCAGAGTCAATAATTTCAACAGTGACATTTTTTTCGGCCAATACAAAACGTACCCTATGGCTATGGATACAGGTTGGATCCGAGTAAAGAGTCATTACTGATCGTTTATTTGCCACAACAGCCATTCAATTTCTCCTGAACTTATTGAATCTTGAACTTTCAGCTAGAAACAGTGATTTATACTACAAAACCCTGCTATATCTGATAAATGAAAATGCAAAAAGGCATACAGTATACCAGATAACTGCATGCCTTTTTCGTTTGATTGATTATCGGAGCTGACTAATCAATGAATGTCTTTCCAGTATTCCTTCTTAAGCAGGTAAGCCAGAACAAACAGGATTACCAGGAATCCGATAACCCAAAAGCCCAAACGCTGGCGTTCGAGTTTCATTGGCTCTGAGGCCCACACCATGAAATTGGTCAGGTCACGAACCATGGTGTCATACTCTTCAGCTGACATTGAACCCTCGGAAACCTGCTCAAATCCTTCAAAGACTTTATGCTCATTACCATCTGCATCTGTTTCAATCTTGAAATTGGCTTTCTGCAAGCCCTGCAGATCGATCAACACATGAGGCATACCAACATCAGGGAATACAGTATTATTTACGCCTGTTGGACGTGACTCATCCTGATAGAAACCTTTCAGATAACTATAAATCCAGTCTCCACCACCATGTTTCAAACGTGCGGTAAGAGTCAAATCAGGTACTGCAGTACCAAACCAGCGTGATGCATCATTTGAATCAATAGCGCTGATCATCTGCTGACCGATTTTCTTGGATTCGCCGAATATCAGGTTATCTTTGACTTCATCTTCAGTCAGGCCTGCATGCTTGGCTACAGATTCGTAACGAACATACTTGGCTGAGTGACAACCCATGCAATAGTTAACAAAATATTTTGCGCCACGCTGCAAGGATGCCTTGTCTGTGAGGTCATAATTTGCCTCTTCAAGATGAACGTTGCCACCTCCGGCAGCAAAGCCAACCACAGGCAATAAAGAAATTAAAATAAATGCTATTAATTTTTTCATCCTGTTACCCTCTCAGGTTCTGGTTTGGTTTTGTCCATCTTGCTGTACCAAGGCATCAGCAGGAAGAAAGCAAAGTAAAGCGCGGTAAATATCTGTGCCAGCAAGGTCAGGATTGGCGAAGCTGGTTTCAGACCAAGATAAGCCAGTACCACAAAAGTCACTGCAAAGATCGCCAAAGCAGCTTTGAAGATAGGACCTTTGTAACGAATCGATTTAACCGGGCTCTTATCCAGCCATGGCAGAAAGAACATCACGATGATAGCGGCAAACATAACCACAACACCCGGGAACTGCGAACCAAACATTGGTGGTACCGCACGCAACATTGCGTAGAAAGGAGTGAAGTACCAGACAGGCGCAATGTGGTCAGGTGTTTTCAACGGGTTAGCCGGTTCAAAGTTTGGTGCTTCCAGGAATAGACCGAAGAAGTCCGGAGCAAAGAAAACGATACCCAGGAAAATGATCAGGAATCCAACAACACCAACGATATCCTTAACCGTGTAGTAAGGATGGAAAGGAATGCCATCTTTAGGAATTCCATTTTCATCTTTGTTTTTCTTGATCTCAACGCCATCAGGGTTGTTGGATCCCACTTTATGCAAAGCAACAATATGCAGGAATACCAGGCCAACCAGAACAAATGGCAGCAGGAAGTGGAATGCAAAGAAGCGGTTCAGTGTCGCATCCGAGATCACGTAATCACCGCGAATCCAGATAGACAACTCTTCACCAACAAATGGCACTGCGGCAAACAGGTTGACAATAACCTGGGCACCCCAGAATGACATCTGACCCCATGGCAGCAGGTAACCCATGAATGCTGTTGCCATCATGGCGAGGTAAATAATTACGCCAATGATCCAGATTAATTCACGTGGTTTACGATACGAACCGTACATCAGGCCACGGAACATATGCAGGTATATAACCGCGAAAAAGGCCGAGGCCCCGGTTGAATGCAGGTATCTAAGTAGCCAGCCCCAGTCGACATCACGCATGATGTACTCGACAGAAGCAAAAGCCAGATTTGCATCTGGCTTGTAGTTCATCGCCAGCCAGATACCGGTAACAATCTGGTTAACCAGCACCAGCAGGGCCAGTGAGCCAAAGAAATACCAGAAGTTAAAGTTTCTTGGTGCGTAGTATTGGGCCAGATGCTCGTTCCAGACTTTAGTCAGCGGGAAACGATCATCAATCCAGCCAAGGAGAGTTTGCTTTTCACTCATTATGAATTTCCTCCGTCAACACCAATCAATATGACACTGTCAGATACATACTGGTGCGGTGGAACAACCAGGTTGGTTGGCGCTGGAACACCTGAATAAACGCGTCCGGCGAGGTCAAATGTTGAACCATGACAAGGGCAGAAAAAGCCGCCTTTCCATGCCGGCCCCAGATCAGCAGGCGCCACATCAGGACGATAGGTAGGAGAACAACCCAGGTGAGTACAGATACCTACCGCGACCATATATTCAGGCTTGATCGAACGGTTTTTGTTTTTGCAGTATTCGGGCTGTTGAGGAACCAGCGAATCAGGATCAGCAAGATTGTCATTCAGGGATTCAAGATCAGCAAGGTTTTTCTCTGTTCTTCGAATAACCCAAACAGGTTTACCACGCCATTTCACACGCAGTAACTGTCCTGGTTCAAGTTTGCTGATGTCTGCTTCGGCTGGAGCACCGGCGGCCTTGGCTTTGGCACTTGGATTCCAGGAAGCGAGAAAGGGAACGGCTGCAAAGCCTACACCGACAGCTCCGACTGCAGAGGTTGCAGTTAAGAGCATTCGGCGTCTTTTTAGATCAACGCCAGTTGCGCCCATTATTGTGACTCCCGATCGCGAATAATTATTGAGTTTGAGCAATTAAATCAGCTATTAAGAATATACTGATTTAATTCCGATAAATTATCGGGATTTTGCTTGATAGACACTATAACGTCAAGGTTATATGTCAATTGATCTGGATTTTTACGGATATAACGCTAATTCTTTTCCAGAATTTCAACGGTATCCTGAAGCATTTCTATAACATCCCTGACAGCATCGTTTTCTTCAGCTTCCTGCCTGGAAATTTCAATTTCGATTTCCAGGTCAGCGTCTTCACTGCCTATCAGTTCCAGTGGAATAGGGTTAATCAGCTCCTGCATGCCTTCATCCTGGTAATCAAGACTTTTCAGCATAATGCCTCTTTTTTTATTTGACATCGATACTACCTGCCATAACTGTCATTTGAACATGAAACTAATGTTTCATACCGGGTTGGAAATTTCAACAAATTGATGTGAAACATCAAACTTTGATGCGATATGCTCACCCAGGGCCTGCACACCATAACGCTCGGTAGCATGATGACCTGCTGCAAAATAATGCACACCCATTTCACGTGCCGCATGCGTGGTGCTTTCAGAAATTTCACCGGAAATAAAAGCCTCACAGCCTGCATCTACAGCTTGCTCGAGGTATGACTGCGCAGCACCGGTACACCAGCCAATTTTTTTGAACTGCATGGGACCTCCGGATATGTGCAACGGCTCCCTGTCCAGTGCCCCGGATAACAACTGGTTTAGTCCACAGGCCGAAATCGGCTCTGGCAAGGTTACCCGCCATAACAGGCCTTCATCACTGACAGGCTTGGCATTGTCCCACTTTAGTCGTCTGGCCAGCTGGGCGTTATTACCTATTTCAGGATGAACATCCAATGGCAGATGATAAGCAAGCAGGGAAATTTCATTCTGCATTATCGCCTTGATACGCTCTCCCTTCATTCCCGTCAGCACTGCTTTCTCACTTTTCCAGAAAAAACCGTGATGCACCAGTAATACGTCGGCATTTAAATCAATGGCAGCTTCTATCGCTGCCATCGAGGCAGTAACCGCGCTGACAATCTGGTTAACGTCCTGCTCACCTTCAACCTGCAAGCCATTGGGACAGTAATCCTTGAAAGTATCGGCTTGTAGAAAATTATTACAGTAACTTGTTATTTCCTGGAGTGTCGCCATAATCGACCCGTGAACCGCTTAACGATATAGTTAGAGCATCAATCATAGACAGATATTTTTATGAAAATCCAGCGTTTCCTGACATTTCTTACCACTTCTATCATTGCCGGACTCGCCGCTGCTTTCCTGATTATTGTGATCAATCCGGATCTGCTGAAAGAAGAGCAACTTGATATCAAGGAAGCTCCCACAGCTGAAATTCCCCTGGCAAGGGAAACCGGCCCTGTCTCTTATGCTGATGCAGTTGCCAAGGCAGCCCCGGCCGTAGTCAATATTTACACAACCAAGATCACCACTGAAAGAGTCACTCCTTACTTTAATGATCCCTTTATCCAGCAGTTTTTTGGTGATTCCTTAAGCCAGATTCGACGTAAACGGGAAAACAGTCTTGGCTCGGGGGTGATTATTGACACTGACGGTTATATTTTGACCAATAATCACGTCATTGAAGGCGCGGATGCGATTAGAGTGGTGCTTGCCAGCGGACAGACGCTTGATGCCGATATCATCGGTGTCGATAAAGACACCGATATCGCCGTGCTGAAGGTCAATTACGATAACCTGCCCGCTATCAGTTTTGCCCGCTCCAAGCATCTTAAAGTGGGCGATGTCGTTCTTGCGATCGGCAATCCATTTGGCGTTGGCCAAACCGTTACCCAGGGCATTGTCAGTGCCACCGGCAGGAGCCAGCTGGGTATTAATACCTTTGAAAATTTCATTCAAACAGATGCCGCCATTAACCCCGGCAACTCAGGAGGCGCCTTGATAAATGCCCACGGCGATATTGTTGGCATAAGTACCGCAATCTTCTCAAAAACCGGTGGTTCACATGGTATCGGCTTTGCGATTCCTGCTGACCTGGCCAGGGGCGTCATGCAGCAGATTGTTGAAACCGGTCATGTTGTCAGGGGGTGGCTTGGTATTGCCGGGAATGACATAACGCCCGAACTTGCGCGCGCCTATGCGCTGCAGTCCCAGAAAGGTGTTTTGATTTCCGGTGTTCTGGAAAATGGCCCGGCTTACAGGGCTGGCTTACGTCCAGGTGACATTATCACCCGTATTGACGGCAACGAATTGTATTCAGCCTTTGAAATTCTTAACCTTGTGGCCACAATGCAACCCGGCACAAAGGCCACAATTCACGCGATGCGGGGTTCCAGCGAAATGCAGTTGACGGCCATCATTCAGGAAAGGCCGTCAAATGCGAGTCTCAGGTAAATTTTTACAACCAGAAAAAGGCTGCAATTAACAACATTCCAACTACAAGCCCCTGCACTATAACTTCGGCTTCCATTAATGGAAATGCATGGGCTTCATCGTATTTACCACCTTTCGCCATTGATATTCCCCCGGCAACCAGGATTCCAAGGGAAACCAAAGTGGCTAAAACAATAAAATATGCGATACCAGTCATTATGAATCTCCTCGTATTTAATGAGAGTTCACTTTAGGTATAGTCAGTGGGAGCCAAGCTGTCAATTTCCCACTAAAATAGTAAGATTTTCTGGCTAGGACATTATGGCTTGGATTTTCTGGCCCGGAGAATTCTTAACTAGGAGAATTCTTAACTAGGAGAATTCTTAACTAGGAAAATTCTTAATTAGCACAAATCTTTAAGAGCCTGGATCAGTAACTGATTCTGCTCATCGGTGCCGATGGTTATTCTCAGATAGCCATCAATACGAGGCTTGTCAAAATAACGCACAATGATACCCCGCTTCCTTAAAGCTTCAGATAACTCACCGGCAGGCATACAGCCAGGAGCGGCAAAAACAAAATTAGCCGCAGAAGGAATCACTTCAAACCCGAGCGCCTTTAATTCAGCAATGACAGCTTCCCGGCTTGCAATCACCTTTTCACAGGTCTGTCGAAAATAATCAGCATCTTCAAACGCTGCCGTGGCACCGGCTATGGCAAGTCGATCAAGCGGATAAGAATTAAAACTGTCTTTGACACGTACCAGGGCTTCTATAAGCTCTGAATTTCCCATTGCATAGCCAACGCGCAGGCCGGCCAGAGAACGGGACTTTGAAGTGGTCTGGGTGACCAGCAGGTTGGAATATTGATTTATCAGGGTTGCTGCACTTTTGCCGCCAAAATCGATGTAGGCCTCATCAACTACAACAACGGATTCAGTATTCGACTTGAGCAGTTTTTCAATATCTGCAAGTGACAGCAGTTTTCCAGTTGGGGCATTCGGATTTGGAAAAATAATACCACCATTTTCAGACAGGTAATCGTCAATATTGATTGAAAAGTCATCTGCTAATGGAATCTGGCTGAATTCAATTTCATACAGGCCGCAATAGACCGGATAGAAGCTGTAGGTGATATCAGGAAACAGCAGAGGCTTGTCCTGCTTTAACAGTGCCTGGAAAGTATGGGCCAGCACTTCATCAGAACCATTGCCAACAAAAACCTGGTTGATACTCAAGCCGAAATTATCCGCGACAGCCTGGCGTAACTTGTCTGAACCGGGATCAGGGTATAAACGCATACTGTCACCCAGTTCATTTTTGATTGCCTCTACAACCCGGGGGGAAGGACCATAAGGATTTTCATTGGTATTGAGTTTTACCAGGTTGGCAATCTTCGGCTGTTCACCCGGAATATAGGGTGTCAGCTCATGGACTATACGACTCCAGTAACGGCTCATTTAAGTAAGCGGTATTCCGCTGAACGTGCGTGCGCCGTAAGACCTTCTCCACGGGCGAGAACAGAAGCAGTTTGCCCCAGCGTTTGAGCGCCATCCCCGGAAACCATGATCAGACTAGACCGCTTCTGGAAATCATAGACACCTAGTGGCGATGAAAATCGTGCTGTTCTGGAGGTAGGCAACACATGATTTGGTCCGGCACAGTAATCACCTAATGGCTCAGAAGTATAACGTCCCATGAAAATTGCCCCGGCATGCAGAATTTTTTCGACGTAACCCTGGGGGTCTTCAACGGATAACTCCAGGTGCTCAGGTGCAATATAGTTTGAAATCTCAGCAGCCTGATCAAGGTTTTCCACCTTGATAAGAGCTGCCCGGTTTTTCAAGGCCGTTGCAATAATACCGGAGCGTTCCATCTCCGGCAGCAGGCGATCAACAGCAGCTTCAACCTGCCCAATAAAGTCTTCATCAGGGCACAACAGGATTGACTGGGCATCTTCATCATGCTCGGCCTGGGAAAACAGGTCCATGGCAACCCAGTCAGGGTCGGTTTTACCATCGCAGATAATCAGGATTTCGGATGGACCAGCGACCATGTCGATGCCAACCTGGCCAAATACGGCACGCTTTGCCGTTGCTACGTAGATGTTGCCGGGACCTACAATCTTGTCAACGGCAGGAACTGTTTCAGTGCCGTAAGCCAGTGCCGCTACTGCCTGCGCACCCCCGACACAATAAACCTTGTCCACACCGGCGATATAGGCGGCCGCCAGCACCAGGGCATTTTTCTCACCATCCGGTGTTGGCACAACCATTATGAGTTCTTCAACCCCGGCAACCTTGGCCGGAATGGCATTCATTAATACCGATGAAGGGTAAGCAGCCTTGCCACCGGGAACGTAAAGTCCAACCTTGTCCAAAGGGGTAATCTTCTGGCCAAGCATGGTGCCATCATCTTCGGTGTATTCCCAGGATGACATTTTCTGACGCTCAGCATAAAGACGAACGCGCTCGGCAGCATGTTCCAATGCAGCCCGCTGTTGATCATCAATACTTTCCGCGGCCTGCTTTAATTCTTCAACTGAGATAACAAGCTCTGAAACAGCCGTTGCCTGCATTCGATCAAAACGGTTGGTATATTCAAGCAGGGCACTGTCACCATGGCTGCGAATATTTTGAATAATCTCATCCACGATCTGATTAACACCGGCATCGGAAACAGAATCCCATGCAAGCAGCTCGTCCAGCCGGGCATAAAAATCCGTATCAGATGAATTAAGTTGTCGTATCTCAGCCATGTTCTTTGCCAATAAATATTAGATAATTTTAACGGGATTCATTAACCGTCTGTTCAAGAATATCAATCAGGGTCTTGATTGTTGAATGCTTGGTTTTCCAGGAAGCGCGGTTAACCACCAGCCTGGAACTGATATCAGAAATATGCTCAAGAGGAACCAGACCATTTGCCTTAAGTGTATTGCCGGATTCAACCAGATCGACGATCAGATCTGACAAGCCAACGATTGGAGCCAGCTCCATCGATCCATACAATTTAATGATATCAACCTGCTGACCTTTGGATGCAAAGTGCTGCCTGGCGGATTTCACGTACTTGGTTGCAATTCGCAGTCTGTCACCCTCAAGTGACGCATTGGGTTTGCCGGCAACCATCATTCGGCAGCGAGCAATATTGAGATCCAGCGGCTCATAAACTCCTTCACCGCCATGCTCAAATAACACATCCTTTCCGGCAACGCCTATATCAGCAGCTCCCCACTGTACGTATGTCGGTACATCAGTCGCCCTGATGATAACCAGTTTGATCTGGTCATGATTGGTATCCAGGATAAGCTTGCGACTGGTTTCAGGATTTTCAGCCGCTTCAATGCCAGCACTTGCCAGCAAAGGCATGGTCTGGTCAAAAATGCGCCCCTTGGAAAGAGCGATGGTAATAGGTACTTCAAAATTCATGATTTTCCCGAATGTTTAAATCAAATGCTCATATTAAATAATGGAATCAGCCGGGTTGACGTTTAATGACAGCGCCGAGACCGGCAAACTTGTCTTCAATATTCTGATAGCCGCGATCAATATGATAGATACGGTTAACCTCGGTGGAACCTTCGGCAACCAGGCCTGCCAATACCAGGCTGGCGGAGGCTCTTAAATCGGTTGCCATAACCGGTGCAGCAGTTAACTGTTCTACACCTGTGCAAATGGCAGTATTTCCCTCCAACTTGATATCCGCGCCCATGCGCTGCAATTCAGACACATGCATAAAGCGGTTTTCAAATACGGTTTCAGTAATTACCCCGACACCTTCGGCAACACTGTTCATCGCGGTAAACTGTGCCTGCATATCCGTAGGAAATGCCGGGTATGGTGCCGTGTGGATATTAACGGCTTTGGGTCTGCGTCCCTGCATGTCGAGGCTAATCCAGTCTTCACCGGTTTCAATGACGGCGCCTGCCTCGCGTAGTTTGGCAATAACCGCGTCCAATAAAGCCGGATCAGTATCCCTGACCATAACAGAGCCCCTGGTCATCGCAGCTGCCACTAAAAATGTACCGGTTTCAATTCGGTCAGGTAAAACGAAATATTCAGCACCCTTAAGCGAGTCAACCCCCTCAACATGAATTTTATCGGTGCCGGCACCACTAATTTTTGCACCCATGGCATTGAGGAAATTTGCCAGGTCGACCACTTCGGGTTCCCTGGCAGCATTTTCAATTACGCTTTCACCGTCAGCCAGGGTCGCCGCCATTAACAGGTTTTCAGTGCCGGTAACGGTGACAATATCCATCATCAAACGGGCACCTTTGAGACGCTTGCACCTTGCCCGGATATAACCGTTTTCTACGGCAATATCGGCTCCCATGGCACGCAGACCGTCAATATGCAGGTTTACCGGCCTGGCCCCGATCGCGCAACCACCTGGCAATGAAACATTGGCTTCGCCAAATCTTGATAACAAGGGCCCGAGCACCAGTATAGAGGCACGCATGGTTCGAACCAGTTCGTAGGGCGCAGTGAAACTGGAAACCGAATCGGCATTGATTTCAACCTGCATTTTTTCATTCAGTGTTAATTTCACACCGAACCGACCCAGCAATTCCATGGTGGTGGTAATGTCGTGCAGGTGCGGCACATTACCGATTACCGAGGAGCCTTCAGCAAGCAGCGTGGAGGCAAGTATCGGCAGGGCAGCATTTTTGGCACCGGAGATACGAACATCTCCAGCCAGTGCGCCACCACCAGTGATTATCAATTTATCCATTTAAGAAAGGTTTCTGGAAAAAAATGCGGCTAGTTTACCTGATAGTGACAGAAAAGGGCTAATTGATGCTGCCAATTAGATACTATCAGTCAGGGTTGAAGAAGATGCTTAACGTTACTCATTTCAGCCAGATCAATCATGGCATCAGATATCCCCGTGAAACGAACCTGCCTGTTCTGTTTTTTTGCGTCTGCCAGTAGTTCCAGTAATAGCGTTAATCCGGCACTGTTGGAGCGGTCAATGCCCGAAAGATCTATCTCAACCTGGTCAGCCAGTTTTAAATTGTGAAATTGACTCAGTACAGCTGTAACTGTCTTGAAATCAAGTTTACCGGTTAGCTTGTAGTGATTATTGTCGACCTGTTCCAGGTGAGCCATCTTTATCCCTTGTCATTTATTTGCTTCAACTGGTTGATCAGACCATCGATACCGCCACGCCGAATCTGCCCGGAGAAAGAAGTTCTGTAATTTGCAACGAGGCTAACACCGTCGATAACAACGTCGTAAACTTTCCAGGCACCTTCTGTTTCTGTCAGGCGATAATTTATCGGTATTCTTGGACCTCCGTCTGCTTCAGTAACAATGGTTTCTACCGTTACCAGTTTGGATGTTCCATTTGATTTTTTCCCCGCTGATTCTTTTCCGGGTAGGTACTCAATTGCCTGACCGGAATAATTCAAAACCGCCACACTGTAAGTTCGGATGAGCAAAGTACGGAATTCATTAACAACAGCAGATTGCTGGGTTTCATTGGCTTTTTTCCAGTAACGCCCCATTGCAGAGCGAGTCATCCTGGTAAAATCAAAATGTGGCAGGATAAGTTCACTTACCAAAGCATTCGCCAGCTTTGGATCCGCTTTTAGTTCATCCCTGTTCTCAGAGATCTTTTTCAGAACAGCATCTGCAGTGGAGCGTACCAGGTTGATGGCATCGTCTTGTTTACCATTTGTGTCTTCAGCCGCTGAATCTTGAGTTAAATCTTTATTGGCAAAAGCACTGCCAAAATTTAACAGCAGCAAAAGCGCAAAAAACAGATTAACCAGATTTTTTTGTTTCATGAATACTGGCATTTTTACTCAGAACCTTCCTGTGCCTTGCTGAACAGAAACTGACCAATCACTTCTTCCAGAACCAGTGCTGACTGAGTTAATTGCAAAGAACTGCCTTCTTCTAGGTATATGTCACTGCCACCGGCATCCAGACCGATATACTGCTCACCCAGCAACCCGGCAGTAAATATCTTGGCAAATGTATCATCCGGAATCTGGTCGTAGCGTTTCTCAATATTAAGAGTGGCAACCGCTTCGAAAGTTTCCTTGTCAAATTCAATATTGGTTACGCGGCCAACCTTCACCCCCGCCATGGTTACCGGGGCTTTTACCTTGATGCCTCCAATATTGTCGAACCGGGCAGTGACGTTATAGCCTTCTTCATCGGAAATACTTCCAAGGTTACTGACCTGCAATGCCATGAAAAACAGCGCGACAATGCCTGCTGCTACAAAAACCCCTACCATCATTTCCAGATGTCTCTGATGAGTCATTTCTTATTCTCCAAACATTATGGCAGTCAATATAAAGTCCAGTCCGAGTATGGCAAAAGCCGAGTGGACCACTGTTCGCGTCGTTGCCCTGCTTAAACCCTCGGATGTCGGCGTAGAATCATAGCCTTCAAACAAGGCTATCCAGGTACAGACTACGCCAAAAACTATACTTTTGATGACACCGTTATAGATGTCTTCATGCAGATCAATTTTCGTCTGCATCTGTGACCAGTAGGTTCCGTCATCGACCCCCAGCAGCCCGACACCGACAAACCAGCCACCTAACACACCGAACATACTGAACATGGCTGCCAGCAACGGCATGGAAAAAATACCGCCGAACAAACGAGGAGTTAACACTCGCCGAACAGGGTTGACCGCCATCATTTCAAGACCGGAAAGCTGTTCGGTCGCTTTCATCAGGCCTACCTCGGCTGTCAAAGCTGAACCGGCCCGGCCGGCAAACAGTAACGCGGTTACGACAGGGCCGAGTTCCCGAACCAGACTCGCCGCCACCATAACCCCCAGGGTCGCTTCCGCACCAAACTGGGACAAGGTGTAATATCCCTGCAACCCCAGAACCATGCCCACAAAAAAACCAGACAGTGATATCAGGATAACAGACAGTACACCGACATAATAAAGCTGCTTGATCAGAAGGGATGGACGACGCAGAATCTCATCCATACCCATCACCATCTGAAAAAACAGCATATGAGCCCGCCCGAGCTTTTGGACTGCGGACATGACATTACTACCCAGGCTGGCAAAAAAGTTGGTTATCGATTTCATTTACCCAGCAAGTCCTCTTCAAGTTCAGGCGCCGGATAATGAAAAGGCACGGGCCCATCAGGTAAGCCATCAATAAACTGCTTGGTCCACTGTTTTGAAGAGTCATGCAGTTCATCAGGGGTACCGGAATCAACCACCTTGCCATTGGAAATTACAAACACCATATCAGCAATTTCCAGTGTTTCCCGGACATCATGCGATACCAGGATACTGCTGATATGAGCAGCTTCATTAAGGCTGGGAATAAGTTTTACCAGCACACCCATGGAAATCGGATCCTGACCGGTAAAGGGTTCATCGTACATAATCATCATCGGGTCAAGCGCAATGGCTCGTGCCAGGGCAACACGCCTTGCCATGCCGCCGGAAAGTTCACTCGGCATAAGATCCCTTGCACCTCGCAGGCCAACAGCTTCAAGCTTTAGCAAAACCAGGCGTTCAAGCATACTGTCGGAAAGATCCGTATGTTCCCGCAGCGGGTAGGCGACGTTTTCAAAAACATTGATATCCGTCAACAATGCGCCGCTTTGAAACAGCATACCCATGCGCATACGCAATTTGTACAGATCGCGGGTTTTAAGTGCATGAATATTTTCACCATCAAATTCGATAGTGCCCTGATCAGGACGCAGTTGTCCGCCAATCAATTTTAACAGCGTGGTTTTGCCGGTTCCGGAAGGACCCATAATGGCTGTCACCTTGCGGCGGGGGATATCCATATCAACACCGGCAAAAATCACTTTACTGCCACGTTTAAAGTGCAGATTCCTGATTTTTACCAGCGGTGAATCGTCGTCTTCATACAATGTAATGATCCAGACTTTATTTATAGGTGTTTTAAAGGTTTCGATTGTGCTTGCGGCCGGAATGCCAGTCAAGACATCTTCAGGCTATTCCCATCAATTCCAGCAGGATACGCAGATCCTTCAGGTCCTGAGCCACAGGTGATGACAAGTCATACAAAACCAGAACATCATTATTGGTATCAAGGTATGGCTCGATTTTTTCTAACACCTGCCTGAGTTTACGCTTGTCCATTTCAGATTCAATGACAACCGCATTAACTCTGTGGTCGATGTCTTCGAGTTGTCCCCAGTATCTTATCCGGCATCTTATTGAATCGTTAACGTCTTTAAGCCCGTGCTGTTGAGATAGCAGCCAGATGGTATCCGGAGATAATTTATCGATATCGACCTTAACATCCTGATCGATAAAAAAGCCTGCAAAATAAGGTGCCAGCAATTTACTGATTTTGCCGGACTCATCCAGGTCGGGCATGCTGCAGGTGACTCGCAGGTAAACCCGAAACCCTTCATCAATATCCTCCAGCCATTGCTCTAAATCATCAGGGCTGGTTTCACGCCAGACAGACTCCGGCAACAAAACGGCGTTAAAATCATTGGCATAAAAAGCCAGTTTCCAGTCAGCTGGAATATCTGGCGGATAATAGCTTTCATCCCATCCGCTGTGCTGAAAGCCTGATGTCCCTGTTAATACGCGTGCCATGATATTTTTTTAACTTAAGCTGCCTTAAAAAATTGATTAAAGAAAAACTGGATTAAAGAAAAGCCGGGGTAAAAATGGTTATAATCCTGCAGAATACCCCAAACTATCAGACCAATACAGAACATGGGCAATGTCATCAAGTTTAAGCCGGCTAAAACCTCTAAAAAACACGCCGGTAATACTTTGTGCAAAAACAACCATCATAAATGGGTGCTGCTAAACGAACGTCAATTTGATACCAAGTCGGGTAAACTTGTCACCACCTGGGAATGTAGTCGCTGCAAAAAAATTAAAAACAAGGCAATTTAAAAAACTCATCATCATCGTAACGCGTCTCAAGCGACAACTAAACGGCAATCATGTTAAATTACGCGTCTTTTATTAATCCGGATTAAATCAATGATGCTCGACATCCTGGCTGTTCTGGCAGGCTTTGCCCTACTTGTATGGGGAGCCGACAAATTTGTCACGGGCGCCGCGGGGATTGCCAGAAACTTTGGCATTTCTCCGTTACTTATCGGCTTAACAATTGTCGGCTTCGGCACCTCTGCACCCGAGATTCTGGTTGCAGCCATGGCCTCCATAAACGGCAACCCCGGCCTCGCCATTGGAAATGCGATTGGCTCCAACATCACCAATATCGCCCTGATACTCGGAGCAACAGCCATCGTTTCACCGCTTTTTGTCCATTCAAACACTCTGCAAAGAGAATACCCGATCCTGCTACTGGTTACCTTTGGCACTGCGGCATTAATGCTCGACCAGAAACTTCTCGTGACGGACGGCATGATTTTACTTGCCAGTCTTTTCCTGGTGCTTTTCTGGCTGGCCCGACTTAGCATGAGTCCAAGTGAACAGGATCCGTTGATGCAGGAAATAAAAGATGAACTGCCGGAAGAAATGCCTACCGCGCGCGCCGTTATGTGGTTCACTCTTGGCCTGATTGTGCTATTGGCAAGCTCCAGGCTTTTGGTGTGGGGTGCAGTAAACATCGCCACTACATTTGGAGTAAGTGACCTGGTAATCGGCCTGACCATCGTCGCGATCGGCACCAGCCTGCCGGAACTTGCTGCCAGCATTGCCAGCGCCCTGAAGAATGAACCAGACATTGCAATTGGCAATATCATCGGCTCCAATATTTACAACCTACTGGCCGTGCTAAGCATTCCCGGCCTGGTCAGCCCGGGTGAATTTGCCATTGAAGCATTGTTGCGGGATATTCCGATTATGATCGGCCTGACACTGGCCCTGTTTTTCATGGGCTATAGTTTCCGCAATAAAAACGGACAAATAAACCGTCTGGAGGGCAGTGTGCTTTTAACTTCTTTCATCGCTTACCAAGGCTGGCTGTTCCTTGATGCGACCGGAAACATATAACTGGAAACATATAAACGGAGCCAAATATAATGACATCCAGTAACCAGCTAACCAGTGAAGACCGCGAAAAACTTATCTCCCTGGGTAAAGCGGTCATTCAAACGGAAGCAAATGCTGTCACAGACCTTTTACCCCGTATAGATGACAACTTTGCCGAAGCCTGTAATTTTATGCTGCACTGCAAAGGTCGCATCGTCGTAACCGGCATGGGCAAATCCGGACATATCGGCAACAAAATCGCAGCGACACTGGCAAGTACCGGTAGCCCGGCTTTTTTTGTGCATCCAGGTGAAGCAAGCCATGGCGACTTAGGCATGATTACCTCGCAGGATGTTGTACTGGCGATGTCTAACTCCGGTGAAACCGGCGAACTCGTGACCATAGTGCCTATCATCAAGCGCCTGGGTGTGCCGTTGATCAGTATGACCGGCAACCCGGATTCAACCCTGTCACGCGAAGCCGATGTAGCACTGGATATCAGCGTTCAAAAAGAAGCCTGTCCGTTAGGACTTGCCCCAACAGCCAGCACCACCGCCACCTTGGCAATGGGTGATGCCCTGGCCGTTGCCCTGCTTGAAGCCAGGGATTTTACAGAAGAGGATTTTGCCCGTTCTCACCCCGGGGGCAGCCTGGGCAGGCGCCTGCTGATTCACGTCAATGACATTATGCACTCCGATGATCGCATACCTTCAGTGACAATCGATGCCACATTACCCGAAACCCTGATGGAAATGACGGACAAGGCACTGGGTATGACAGCCATTCTTGACCAGAACGGCACCCTGCAGGGCATTTATACCGATGGTGATTTGCGCCGCACACTTGACCAGCAGGTTGATATCCATAATGCCAAGGTCGTTGACGTGATGCGCGAAGGCTGTGTTACGGTGCAACCTGACATGCTCGCAGCCGAGGCCCTGCAGCTGATGCAGGAACGCAAAATCAATGCTCTGCTGGTGGTCAACCGCGATAACCAGCTGGTAGGAGCCCTGAACATGCACGACATGCTTCGTGCCGGAGTTGTATAACCAGTCTTGTATAACTAGCGTTGTATAACTGGTGTTATATAAATGGAGTTGTTTGATAATGAACGATATTCTTGAAAAAGCATCCAAGGTAAAACTGGTTATTTTTGATGTTGATGGCGTATTGACTGACGGCAGCCTGTTTCTGGGCGATGACGGACAGGAGTACAAGGCCTTTAACTCAAAAGATGGCCACGGCATGGTCATGCTGCAGCAAAGCGGTGTATCAATTGCAATCATCACCGGCAGAACATCAAAAGTTGTCGAAACGAGAATGAAAAGCCTTGGCATAAAACACGTATTTCAGGGGCAGAAACACAAACTGCCCGCTTACGAGGAGATCAAGCGGACAATGCAATTGGCCGATGATGAAGTTGCCTATGTCGGGGATGACGTGGTTGACCTGCCTGTAATGAAACGCGTGGGTATGGCCATTGCCGTCCAGGATGCCCACGGCCTCACCAAAGAGCATGCACACTGGATTACACCTTCCGGCGGCGGTCGCGGTGCAGCACGGGAAGTCTGCGAAATACTGATGAAATCCCAGGACAATCTTGACCAGGCACTGGAAGCTTACCTGGTTTGATCAATCTTAAAGCGTTTCCCCGCCCCATCTTTACGGCCAGCCTGTTGGTCGCAGGTATTATTGGTTGGTACCTCTCCGGTGATACACCCCTTAAAGAATCCGGCGAAGAAGAAGCGTTGCCCCACGTTCCAGCCTATTTTGTCAGAAACCTGAATTCAACCAGCATGGGGCCAGAAGGTTTGCCTGAAAGGCAACTGGAAACCCGCTATGTTGTTCAATGGCTGGATGATGAAACCACCGAAATGGAAGCTCCGCGCTATAACTTTCACCGTGAGATCGGGCCGCCCTGGTTCGTAACCTCAGAGCAGGGCTGGCTGTCAGCTGATGGTGAGCAGGCCCTGCTGTCTGGACGAGTAACCGTGTTAAGGCCTGCCGGCGAACAGAATCCACCCTTTAAAATGATTACTCGTGATCTTAGAATACAACCTAAAAATAACTACATGGAAACAGACCACCCGGTATTTGCGAAAAGCCGTGAGGACACCATCGATGCAGTTGGCATGCAGGCATGGATGAATGAACCGGGTAGAATCAAATTCTTATCTGAAGTGAGAGCCAATTATGTTCCGAGATAATCGTTTTTTCATTTTATTAGCTGTTCTTCTTATCATTAGCGGCAATACCTGGGCGCTCTCCACAGACAAAGACCAGCCAGTTTCAATCGAAGCCGACAGTGTTGATATTGATGAAGCCAAGGAAATCGCCATTTACCGCGGCAATGTCATCCTCATCCAGGGCAGCATTAACCTTAATGCTGAAAAAGTCGTGGTTTACGATTTTCAAAGCGACAACTCCCATATCGTTGCCACTGGCAACCAGGTAAAATTCAGCCAGAGACCTGATAATTCAGATGAATTGATCAAGGGTCGGGCCAACCAGGCAGAGTATGGCATCAACAGTACCAAGCTGGAATTAACCGGCAAAGCCGTCCTCGTCAAAGGCAAAAACACTTTCAAGAATGACAAAATCATTTACGACAGGGTCAAGGCAATTGTAAAAGCCGGCACATCTGCGAAAGGTAAAGAACGCGTCAAAATAACCATTGGTCCAAATGCCGGCAAATAAGCCTCACCCGGGAGTCAGCCTTGAGCAAACTTGTCGCTCGCAACCTGAACAAATCCTATAAGCAAAAAGCCGTAGTCCATGATGTCTCACTGGAAGTTAACAGTGGAGAAGTTGTTGGCCTGCTCGGACCCAATGGCGCAGGAAAAACCACCAGCTTTTACATGATTGTCGGCCTGATTCCCCTGGATGAAGGCAAAATCAGCCTTGATAACGAAGATATCAGTCATGCTGCAATGCATGAACGCGGCCAGAAAGGCTTGGGCTACCTCGCACAGGAACCCTCGGTATTTAAACGTCTCTCAGTTAAAAACAACATCATGGCCATCCTTGAAACCCGCAGGGAACTTGATGATGAACAGCGTGAACTGCGCTGCCAGGAATTATTGCATGACCTGAGCATTGGTCATCTTTCCGACAACCTTGCGATGAGTCTTTCTGGTGGTGAGCGCCGTCGCCTGGAAATTGCCCGTTCTCTCGCCGTTAACCCTCGCTTTATTCTGCTCGATGAACCCTTTGCAGGCGTTGACCCGATTTCAGTTGTCGATATCCAGAAAATCATATCGCATCTGGCCAGCCAGAATATTGGTATTCTGATCACCGATCATAATGTTCGAGAAACACTCGGTATCTGTGATCGTGCCTATATCATCAGTAGCGGCAATGTCATCGCCGATGGTGACACTGATTCCATCCTTGCAAACGAGCACGTCCGCAACGTTTACCTCGGTGAAAACTTCAGGCTGTAACCCGGATGTTGGGATTGACCATGTTTTTGACCTGAATCAATCGAAATAATCTTATATTTCTGTCTCACAAGGGTGATTTTGGGCTAGAATATTCACAGGCATACAAATAACGTACCAAAAACCGGAGTATCTAAACTTTAATGAAGCAATCTCTGCAGCTTCGCCTGGGCCAACATCTCACCATGACTCCTCAATTGCAGCAGGCAATCAGACTGTTGCAGCTGTCTACGCTTGACCTTAAACAGGAAATCCAGGACGCACTTGATTCCAACATCATGCTGGAAACCGAGGAAGAAGGTGCCTTAAAAGAACAGTCTACAGAAAATGCCTCACAGAATACTGAAACGGAACAGAACCAAAAATCCGGAAATGACAGCAACAACGAGTCCGAGATCAATGCAGAGTCTGCTGACATGCCCGAAGACCTGCCGGTCGACAGCTCCTGGGATGATGTTTTCGATGCCCCAGCACCTTTAAACAGCAATAGCGGCAGTAATAATTCCGATGCTGATGGCATGGATTTTCTGGCACAACAATCACAAAGCCAGTCTCTGCAGGATTACCTGATCTGGCAGATGAACCTGAGTAATTTTTCCGATACTGACCTGCTGATAGCCAGTTCCATAATTGACGGGATCAATGATGACGGCTACCTGACTACCGACCTCGAAGACATTATTCGAATTGTTGATGACGAAGATGTTGAAATTGAAGAAGTTGAAGCAGTCCTGCATCGTATTCAACATTTTGATCCACCCGGTGTTGGCGCCCGCGATACCAGGGAATGCCTGCTCGCCCAGCTGATTCAACTACCCGAGGAAACCGAGTTTCGCAGCCAGGCAATTACACTGGTCAGGGACCTGTTTCAGCAACTCGCAGAACAAAACCTGAAAACCCTGAAACGCCGACTGGGTGTCAACGATGAAGAATTACAACTGCTAATGCAGTTGATTCGTTCATTAAACCCAAGGCCAGGTACCAGCGTGGTTGAATCAAAAACCGATTACGTTGAACCTGATGTATTCGTTCGGAAAATCAATGGCAGATGGCAGGTGACACTCAATGGCCATGCCACTCCAAAGCTACGGGTCAATGCCGAATATGCCTCCTTCATCCGCCGTGCTGATGACAGCTCTGACAACGTATCTCTGAAAAATCATCTTCAGGAAGCCCGCTGGTTTATCAAAAGCCTGGAAAGCCGCAACGAAACCCTGATGAAGGTTGCCACCAAAATTGTCGATTTTCAGTATGATTTTTTTGAACATGGCGATGAAGCCATGAAACCACTGGTGCTGCGGGATATTGCCGAAGAACTGGACATGCATGAATCAACCATTTCACGTGTCACAACGCAGAAATACATGCACACTTCACGTGGTACCTATGAATTTAAATACTTTTTCTCCAGCCATGTCAGTACCAGTGCTGGAGGAGAATGTTCCGCTACAGCGATTCGGGCGCTTATCAAAAAACTGATTGCAGCTGAAAAACCTGCCAAGCCACTAAGTGATAACAAGATCGCACAGATTCTTGTCGAGCAGGGCATTGAAGTTGCCCGTCGTACCGTAGCCAAATATCGCGAAGCGATGGGTATACCACCCTCGAATGAGCGCAAACGCCTGATCTAGGCATGACATTATAAGGAGAAAGCTATGCAAATTAGCCTCACTGGACATCACGTCGACCTCACTGATTCATTAAGGGCTTATGTAGACACCAAGTTTGAAAGACTGGAAAGACACTTTGACCACGTTACCAATGTACATGTGATTTTAAGTGTTGAAAAACTTGCGCAGAAAGCTGAAGCCAATATGCACGTCAGTGGTGCCGAGATTTATGCCGAGGCTACGCATGAGGATATGTACGCTGCTCTTGATGCTCTGGTAGATAAACTTGATCGCCAGTTGATCAAACATAAAGAGAAAATGAAAAATCATCGCGGCAATAAAGCCCCGGCAGCTTAATCTTAATTGACCACGGGCCAAAATGCTTCCTGATAACTTTCTTAATTCAGACACGGTAGCGACCGACGTCGATGTTCAGAGCAAGAAAAAGCTCCTGGAAAATATTGCTGAAATGCTTTCCGGGCAGAACCCACAACTGGATGTCTCCGAAATTTTTGAAAAGCTGATTGAAAGAGAAAGATTGGGAAGCACCGGCCTGGGCAAGGGCATTGCCCTGCCGCATGCCCGGGTCAGCAACCTGCAGGAAGCCCAAGCTGTTTTTATTCGACTCAACCAGGGCATTGATTTTGATTCCATAGACCGACAGCCGGTTGACCTGGTTGTTGCCCTGCTTGTTCCAGTTGATGCCAATGAAGAACACTTGAAAATTCTGGCAGGACTTGCCGGCTTTTTTAATAACAGCGACAACTGTACAAAATTGCGCGAAAACAATGACCACCAACAACTGATTGACCTGCTTACGGAAGGTATCGAAAATTCCGGTTAGTTATTTACCGGTCATCTATAATCGCTTTAATGACAACCGAAAAATTCATCACCATTCTCGATGTATTTGAAGCTCTCAAGCAAAGATTATCCCTTCAATGGGTAGCTTCCCAGCAGGAAACGCAACGCATCATTGCCCGCCCGTCCGAAGACAAGCGCACAGAGACACTGGCAGGCACTTTAAACTACATCCATCCCAACCGTCTTCAGGTTATTGGACAAACTGAAATTGACTACCTCAACGAGATGGATGGCAAGTCCCGAAAGGATGCCTTAAAACATCTTTTTCATGCCAAACCAGCAGGTGTCTTTATTTCTGATGACCTGGTGCCAGACAAGGAATTAATAAAGGCCGCCGAAGACAGTTCCACACCGTTAGTTTTAACACCGGTTTCGGATACACAATTACTTGCCCACCTGCACTATCACCTTTCCATTGCTCTGGCTGAACACACATCCATTCATGGTGTTTTTCTCGAAGTACTTGGCATGGGCGTTTTACTCAGCGGGAACGCTGCAATCGGTAAAAGTGAACTGGCACTTGAACTGATAAACCGTGGCAGCCGTCTTGTCGCTGACGATGCACCGGAGTTTTCACGCATTGCACCGGACATTATTGAAGGGCGTTGCCCGCCCCTGCTACAGGACTTTCTGGAAGTCAGGGGGCTTGGCGTAATCAACATCCGCGCCATGTACGGCGACAGTGCCATTAAATACAATAAATACCTGCGCCTGATTATCAAACTCGAGCGCATGAACGCTGAAAAACTGGCAAGCGTCGACCGGCTTACCGGCACTCATGCAACCTCGCATATACTTGGACTGGACATTCCCCAGGTTACCGTGCCCGTTGCACCCGGACGCAATATGGCGATTCTTGTAGAAACTGCCGTCAGAAACCATATAATGCGCCTCAAGGGATACGATGCAGCCAGCAATTTCATCGAACGTCAACGACAGGCTATTGAAGAAAACGCGGAAAAATAATGAAACTCGTTATTGTTAGCGGCCTTTCCGGCTCAGGAAAAAGTATTGCCCTGCATGCCCTGGAAGATGAAGGTTTTTACTGCATGGATAACCTGCCGGTTTTCATGTTAATTGCATTTGCCATGAACCTGGCAGAAAACCCTGATTCCTCCCCTGATGCCTCCCCTGATGCCTCCAATGACTCCGGCCCTAATTCCACCTTCGCCAAAACAGCCATTGGTATTGATGCCCGTTCTGACCATGAAGATTTCTCGGCAATATCTGGCCTGATTAAAAAACTTGATAACGCCGGCATCAACACCCAGGTTATCACTCTCGATGCCCAGGATGATGTTCTAATCAAGCGCTTCAGCGAAACCCGGCGCAAACACCCGTTGACCGACGATCACACTACGCTTGCCCAGGCTATAATAAGGGAAAGGGAAATATTACAGCCGCTTATTCAGTTAAGTGACTTGAGAATAGACACTACCTCGAGCAATGTTCACCAACTCAGAAAAACCATTCGTTCACGCGTTGCACAGGTCAGCGAAAAACAAATATCTGTTCAGTTTGAGTCCTTTGGTTTCAAACATGGTGTCCCGCGCGATGCCGACTTTGTTTTTGATGTCCGCTGTCTGCCCAATCCTCACTGGCAGCAGGAACTGCGGCCCTTGACTGGCCGCGACAAACCCGTAGCCGAATTTCTTGAGAAACAACCCGACACGCAAAGAATGTTTGATGATATTGCATCTTTCGTAAAAAACTGGATACCCAGTTTTCAGGCCGATGGCCGGGCTTACCTGACTATTGCCATAGGTTGCACCGGCGGTCAGCACCGCTCTGTTTACCTGACCGAAAGGCTCTCGAATCACTTTGTTGCGGAAGGCGTCACCACGATTCGCAGCCACCGGGAACTGGGTTTATAGCATGATTGGGTTTGTAGCATGAGCGTAGGTATTTTACTTCTCAGCCACAACGGCATTGCCTCTTCATTGCTTAACATTGCAAAGCAGATATGGCAAAGCCCCCCTGATAATATTGATGTGCTTGAAGTGAAATTTGATGTTGATACAGAAAAGCTATCTCAAACCATACTCGAGAAAACCAGTCATCTTGATCAGGGCGATGGCGTACTTATGTTAACCGATCTGGTTGGTGCAACACCCTGCAATCTCGCCGCAAAACTATGTAATGACAAACTTTTGATGGTGACCGGTCTTAATCTTCCCATGCTATTACGCTCATGCAATTACGTAGAAATGCCTTTAACAGAACTGGCAGACAAGGCTATTGAAGGTGGCATTAAAAGCATAGGGCTGATCCAGGTATGTAATGAACTCGACAAGGAGCCTGTTTTTGGCAAATAAAGAAATTGAAATCATTAACAAGCTGGGGCTGCATGCCCGTGCAGCGGCCAAGCTGGTTGCCCTTGCCAGTAAATTTACCTCCGAAGTACAACTGCGTAAAAACAACCAGGAAGTCAATGCCAAGAGCATCATGGGCGTGATGATGCTTGCAGCCAGCCAGGGTACAAAACTGGAGCTCGTGGTTAATGGCGAAGATGAAGAAGATGCACTGACTGCCATTATTGAACTGATCAATGACAGGTTTGGAGAAGGTGAGTGACATTTTGCTGCAGCGGCATTGGGATAAGCACCACGCATTCCATAGCCGTTGGCAAAGTACACAAGCTGCAACAGGGCGCTTTACATATTCAACCGCGCTTCATACTACCTTCTCAAACCCAGCAGGAAATTCAGCGTTTCAAAACGGCTATCAACCAGGCTGAAGCTGAACTTATCAATATCAAACAACAACTGCCTGACAGCACCCCAGCTGATATTGTCGATTTTATCAATACACACCTGCTGATGCTTGATGACCAGGCGTTATGCGAATCCGTTGAAGAACTCATTGAAAAAAAACTGGCAGCAGCTGAGTGGGCTCTGCAAACCAGGCGCAACGAACTGGTGCAGTTATTTGATGAAATGCAGGATGCCTACCTGCGCACGCGTAAGGATGATCTTGACCATGTCATTAACCGTGTTCAAAAAAAGCTTTTGAACATTTCTGATGATACTGGCCGCGAAGAGCTCAAGGGTAAAGTCATTGTGGCACGTGACCTGTCCCCGTCCGACACGATACTGATGCGCCACCAGGGCATTGTCGGTTTTATTACTGAATACGGCGGGCCAATGTCTCACACTGCCATTCTTGCACGCAGTCTCAATATACCGGCTATTGTTGGCGTTCGTTTCGCCACTGAGCTGTTCGACCAGGGTGAAACCATTGTTATCGACGGGCAATACAGCACTGCCATAGCATCACCGGACCAGGTCCTACTCGATCAGGTTAACGAGCGCCTTCAACAGGAACGCGGTTTCGAAGAAACCCTGCAGGCAATCATCAGCATTCCTTCTGTCAGTACTGACGGCCAGGCCTTTCAGTTAATGTCTAACATTGAACTGCCTGAAGACATTGATGCATCGATTAACAACGGTGTTTGTGCAATCGGTCTATACCGTACCGAATTTCTTTACATGAACCGACCTTCAATGCCTGATGAAGAAGAGCACTTTTCAACCTATTGTGAAATTATTGAAAAACTCAATGGCCTGCCATTAACGATTCGTACGCTGGACCTAGGTGCTGACAAAACCTCTTCCTATGAAATGCCGACTTCCAGTAATCCAGCCCTAGGACTGAGGGCAATAAGGCTTTGCCTAAAGGAAACAGAACTTTTCAGAACACAGTTGCGTGCGATTTTACGAGCTTCTGCAAAAGGCCCGGTTCGCTTGTTGCTGCCGATGTTGACCAATATAAGGGAAGTTGAACAATCTTTAAAAATGATTGACAACATCAAGCAGGAATTTCGCCTGGATGGCATCCGGTTTGACAACAAAATGCCTGTCGGCGGGATGATCGAAGTGCCTGCAGCAGCATTGGACGCTCACAGTTTTGCCAGCAAGCTTGACTTCCTGTCAATCGGCACCAATGACCTTATTCAATATACTCTGGCAATTGACCGTGTTGATGACGAAGTCAATTATCTATATGAACCGCTGCACCCTGCAGTCATCAAGCTCATTAAAAACACCATAAATGCTGCAAAAGCTCATGACATACCGATTAGCATGTGTGGCGAAATGGCAGGCGACCCAAAATTGCTGGGACTGCTGGCAGGTCTTGGCTTGCGTGAATTCAGCATGCAGCCTAATTCAGTTTTACAGGCAAAGCAGACACTCATTGGTACCGACTTTAAAAACTGCACCCTTCTTACCGAAGACTTACTGAAATCGTATGACCAGGGCGATAACGACCTGATGGTCGACAAACTGTTTAAAATTATCCATTAGCTTTATCCTTAAAGCATCAGGCATGCTAATCTAAATAAGTTTCTTTATGTAAATAACAGGGTTATTTCAATGTCCTCTTCCGACCTGGACAACAATAAGCTCGAACGGCTGCGTGCCATTATTGAAGACGGCTCCATGCAGAAAGCAAGGCGCATGCTTAATGGTCTGTCTGCCGGTGAAATTGCCCATATTCTTGAATCACTTCCACCTACACAGCGTGCCCTGCTCTGGGAACTCGTTGATCATGAAAACGATGGCGAGATTCTCGTCCAGGTAACCGATGATGTTCGCGAAGACCTGATCAGCCAGATGGATGACCAGGAACTGTTGACTGCAACTGAAAGCATGGAAATCGATGACCTTGCCGACCTGGTCAACGAACTTCCTTACGCCATCACCCACGAAATACTGGCTTCACTGGATAATCAGCACAGGCAGCGTCTTGAAGCAGTGTTGTCATATCCGGACGATACAGCTGGCCACTTGATGGACACCGATACCGTTACGGTCCGCCCTGAAGTGACACTGGATGTGGTATTACGCTATATGCGGCAGTTGGGTGAGAGAGTGCCAAATAATACTGACAAACTTTTCGTGGTAAACCGCCAGGACCAATACCTGGGCACGCTTAGCCTGGCAGCATTGGTCACCAATGATTCATCTGAAATCGTTGCTGAAGTCATGTCTTTGAATGTTCAGCCCATTAATGCCACCATTCAGGACAGCGAAGTTGCCCGGCAGTTTGAGCAGTATGACCTTATATCCGCTCCTGTGGTTGATGATGAAGGCAGACTGCTGGGAAGAATCACCATTGATGACATCGTTGATGTGATTCGTGAAGAAGGCGAACACCAATTTATGAGTCAGGCCGGTTTATCCGAAGACGAAGACATGTTCGCACCGGTTGTCATCAGTGCCAGAAAACGTGCGGTATGGCTCGGTGTAAACCTGCTAACAGCGTTAATGGCATCCTGGGTTATCGGACTGTTTGAAGCGACCATCGACAAGGTTGTTGCCCTGGCAGTGTTGATGCCTATTGTTGCCAGCATGGGAGGTATAGCCGGCAGCCAGACACTGACCCTGACAATACGCGGTATTGCGCTTGGCCAGCTTTCTGCCAGCAATACACGCTGGCTTATCATTAAGGAATTTGCTGTTGGAGCTATCAACAGTATGATCTGGGCAATCGTGGTTGCCGGGATTGCCGCCCTCTGGTTTGGTGACCCCAAGCTTGCCCTGTTAATTGCCGTTGCCATGAGCATTAACCTGATTGTGGCTGCAGCAACCGGCACCATGCTGCCAATCCTGCTGAACCGCCTGGGTATTGATCCGGCATTGGCCGGTTCAGTGCTGTTGACCACCGTTACCGATATTGTCGGCTTTTTCGCCTTCCTTGGACTGGCAACTGTTTTTCTTCTATAAGCAGTCTGCCTATCTAGCCAAACAATCTGTAACCCCAAATTACCTTACAAGTTGCCTGACAAGTTACCTGATGAGTGAACATAACCCGAAACAAATCCTCTTTTCCGGTCAGGAAGACCAACAGGCTATTAAGGTTGAACAGCAGGATAACCTGGTCAGCCTGCACTTTGATAACGGCCTGATAGAAACTCAAATTGATTTATCCGACCCTGCTGTTCTGCCTTTAAAAGGCAATCGCCAGATGCTGTCCCCTCTTTTATTTGGCCTGGTACCGGCCAGAGTCATGCTGGTTGGCTGTGGAGGCGGCAGTATCGCCCGCTGGTTTCATCATCACCTGCCGGAAACTCAAGGTATCGCAGTCGAAAAATCTGCCACCGTGATTGATCTTGCCTGGCGTTTTTTTGAATTTCCCTCCCCCGGGCAAGGCTGGCAGATAATACATGCCGATGCCTCTGAATACCTTCAAAAACTGGATCAGCATTTCGATCTCATCATTATCGACATCGAATCAAATCAACAAACGCCTGACTGGGTCAGTGATGAAAAATTTCTGATCAACTGTCAGCGACTGCTCAGCGTTAGCGGCACAATAAACATTAACCTGATAGCTGATACCGCTGAAGACTTTGCCCGGCAGATATGGCCAATACGCCAGGTCTTTCAAAACCTGACTTATTGTCATGCCAGTCATATTAGTGACGATCATAATATTAAGGCTAATCATAACATTGAGGCCAAAAATATTTTCGTCACCGGCTTTAAAGCCAAACCTGACATGCAGAACCTTCAAAACAGGGCAGAAAATGCTGAAAAACGTTTCGGAATCGAATTTTCACTTTTTTATCAGGAACTATTGAGCGACAATCCGTCAAACAGTGGCATCTTTTAATCACCTCAGCGGAAGTTTACATGCATAAAAAAACCTTGCTCATTTGTTATCTAGCTTCACTCAGCCTCGCCATTCCAGTTCCAATTCTGGCCCAGGCTCAGGCCCAACCCCAGAATCAAATGCAGAATAATATTCCGCCGGAAATGATGCAGAACATGGCTGAAATGCAAAACTGCATGATGCAGATTGACTACCAGGAAATGGCCCAGATGGAGCAAAAGTCGATGCAGTTGGAAACCCAGATGCGTGATCACTGCGCAAATGGCAATGAAGATGCCGCCAAAGTACTTGCCCTGGAATTTTCTGATGAAGTCATGAACAGTAACACCATGAAGGCAATGAAAAAGTGTGCTGCCATGATGCCCGGCATGGAAGATCAGCTAAAGGTGCCTGACTTCCGCCAGCAAATTGAAGAAAAAAGCATTTGCGAATTTATTAACAACAATTCCCGATAATCTAAATCCAGATTATTTACGCCCTGAGTCATCGCCTACAAGATTACATACCCAATAGGTTAATTAGGCATTAACCCTTTTGTAGTCGGTCGCATGACATTTTGGACAGGGTGGAATATGCCCGGCTTTTTTGAAATGCAGTTGTTCACCACAGGCTGTACACTCAAGTGTTCCAGGCCCTGTTATTTCGCCGGTATGTAGAAATGCCGCCTGACGGGCTCTTTCCGCCAGCTTGTTTAACTCAACACTGGTCTGGTCAGCAACACTGGCAAACATATCGTAAAACCTGGTCTCAATAAGCTGCACATCAAACTTAAACCAGTCACGGAAATCCTGGCCTGTTTCTACAATAAAGCTCGCCGCATCTTTCATATCCCTCTCAATATAACCGGCTATTTTATCCGCCTCTTCACGGGATAACTCACCCATTTCAACTGCAGTTTCACGAGCGTGCTCAACTGCATTTTTTAAAACCGGCGATGCCCTGTCAGAAACCTGGCTAACCCTCTCCAACATCGTTTCGTAGGCTTTTATCATTTTTTCTACAGCGTCATTTTCCTGATTGGCCATGATGGTCTCCTGTTGTGTCTATTAATAATTCTGACCCAAAAATCACAAAAAACAAGCAGTCCACTAAAATCAGGATAAATCATCATTGATAGGTTAAAATGCGCGACATGAGCGACCGCATACGTGAAATACCCTATAACTACACGTCATTTTCTGATCGGGAAATCGTTATTCGATATCTTGGACGGGAAAACTGGGAGTTAATTGAAAAACTCAGAGCAACGCGGCGCACCGGACGTTCTGCACGCATGCTGTTTGAAATACTCGGCGACATGTGGGTCGTGCATCGTAATCCTTATCTTCAGGATGACTTAAGCCAGAACAGTGACCGCCTGAAATTACTCATTAGCGCACTGGAACACAGGCTTGAACAATTCAAACAGCGCCTGAATAACAACAAGGATGCCGAACAGCTTTTGCAGGCAGCTCACCAGGCGGTCAGCCGGTTCTCTGAAAGCTTCGATGCAGATAAGCAATTGCGCCATAAGGTTCGTCGGGCCATGACCGGCATTACCCGCAAGGACAACGTTGATTTTGGTGGCCTTGCCAGGGTTTCACATGCCACCGATGCCACTGACTGGCGTGTTGAAATGCCGTTTGTTGTGATTTCTCCTGATTACGAGGAAGAGGTCGCAAAAACAGTCAAGGCCTGCCTTGAGTGTGGCTTGACCATTATTCCCCGCGGTGGTGGCACCGGTTATACCGGTTCTGCCGTACCCCTGCATGCCAGAACAGCCATTATCAATACCGAGAAACTGGAAAAAATCTCGGGCATTGAACAAAAAAAGCTTCCTGATTCAGATCTTGCTGCAGCTACCGTTTTTACCGAGGCCGGTGTTGTAACCCGCAGGGTATCTGATCTGGCCAATAAAAATGGCCTGGCTTTCGCCGTTGACCCCACCTCCCAGGACGCTTCAACTATCGGCGGCAACATTGCCATGAATGCCGGCGGTAAAAAAGCCGTCTTATGGGGTACTACGCTGGACAACCTGGTTTCATGGCGCATGGTCACTCCGGATGCCAAGTGGCTGGAAGTTGAAAGACTTAATCACAACCTTGGCAAAATCCATCAACAGGCCAATGTGCGTTTCCGTTTAAACCGCTATGAAGCCGATGGCAAAACCCGTATCGGTCATCCTGAAATACTTGAAATGCCTGGTGAGGTATTCCGTAAGGCCGGGCTTGGTAAAGACGTTACCGACAAGTTTCTTTCCGGCTTGCCCGGTGTTCAAAAAGAAGGCTGTGACGGCCTGATTACATCAGCCCGCTTCGTACTGCATCGCATGCCTTCGTTTGGGCGAACCGTCTGTCTTGAGTTCTTCGGCAACGACATTTCCAATGCCGTGCCGGCCATTGTCGAGATTAAAGACTTTGTTGAAAATTCAGATGACGTGCTGTTGCCGGGACTCGAGCATCTTGATGAACGCTATATCAAGGCAGTCAAATATTCCGCCAAATCCTCTTCTGCGGAACACGCCGGCCAGTTGCCTAAAATGGTTTTGTTGGCAGATATAGTTTCTGATAACGAAGAACACCTTGACCAGGTTGTCCAACAGGTTGTCGAACTTGCCAGGAAAAGAGACGCTGAAGGCTTTATTGCCACCAGTCCTGAAGCACGCCAACGCTTCTGGCTCGACCGCGCCAGAACCGCAGCCATTTCAGCCCATACCAATGCCTTTAAAATCAATGAAGACGTCGTTATCCCCCTGGGTAAACTTGCTGAATACAACCGCGGCATTGAAACGCTGAATATTAAACAGTCAATCAAAAACAAACTGCAAATAAAACAGGACCTGCTTGAGTTTCTGCAAACAGATATTAACCGCTTGTGCGAATGTGAAGACCATTCTGAAGAAAACCTGGCCTTCCTTAAAAACAAGCAAAACAATGCCATTGAAACGGTTACCAGATCCTTAAATAAATGGCAGTTTATTCTCGAACACATAAACGACCCTGTTTCAGCGCTTTCCTCTGTTGATGCTGAAATACCCGATAACAGGGATATTAGGGATAAAGGGGAAATCGCAAATAGCCCGCAGACAATTATCGACCTGATGCTTAATCGCTCACTGCGTCATTCCTACAGCGATGAGATAGCCCAGCCATTAAATAGCATTTTCAGTGGCCATGAGTTTGCGGTTATACGTAAACGTTTAGTTGAGATTCATGCCAAACGCCGGGCCTCAAGACTTTTTATTGCACTGCATATGCATGCCGGTGATGGCAATGTACATACCAATATTCCAGTACATTCACATGATTACCACATGCTGCATGAAGCAGACCGCCTGGTCGACAGCATAATGGAACTGGCGCTGTCACTGGATGGCTCCATTTCAGGAGAGCATGGTATTGGACTGACCAAGTTCCAGTATCTTGATGAAAATAAAATCAAGGACTTTGTTGCCTACAAGAACAAGGTCGACCCCGAGGGTCACTTCAATAAAGGCAAACTGATGCCCGGCTCCGGCCTTGATGATGCCTATACGCCTTCCCTGCAACTGGTACAGCAGGAAGCACTGATACTCGAAGAAAGTGAACTGGGTGCGCTGAACGATGATATCAAGCACTGCCTGCGTTGTGGCAAATGCAAACCGGTGTGTATGACCCATGTGCCACGTGCAAACCTGTCTTATTCACCCCGCAACAAGATTCTTGGTACCGGACTGATTATCGAAGCTTTCCTTTACGAGGAACAAACACGTCGCGGCCTCGCTATTCAGCATTTTGATGAAATGAATGACGTAGCCGATCACTGCACTGTTTGCCATAAATGTTTAAACCCATGCCCGGTGAATATTGACTTTGGTGATGTAACCATTCGCATGCGCAAGATTCTCAGCGAACGCGGGCAAAAGCGATTCAACCTTGGTACATGGTCGGCGATGAAACTGCTTAATGCCACGGATCCGCGCCTGGTGAAAAGCCTCAGGCAATTAATGCTGAAGTGGGGCTTTAAAGGCATCAACCTTGGGCATGATCTGTTAAAGAAAACACCACTGGTAAAAGACACCAGCAAACTGCCGGATGCCACAACGGGTAAATTGAAAGTTAACGACCAACTTTCAGCACTGGTAAGCAGGCCGATTCGAGTTGAATTACCAAAGCGTTCTTATCGGACTGAACTGGGCCTGGAAAATAAAACCCAGGTACCAATTATCAGTAATCCTGATAAAAACAATGAGGATGCTGATGCCGTCTTTTACTTCCCGGGCTGTGGTTCCGAGCGGCTGTTTTCTGATGTTGGCCTGGCGACCATTGCCATGCTCTACGACTCAGGCGCTACAACCGTTTTACCTCCGGGCTATCTATGCTGTGGCTATCCACAATCTTCAGCCGGGCTTGCTGCCCAGGGGCAGAAAATCACCACTGAAAACCGGGTGCTGTTTCATCGCATTGCCAACACGTTAAATTACATGGACATTAAAACCGTCCTGGTTTCATGTGGTACCTGTATTGACCAGTTGATGAAATACGAATTTGAAAAAATCTTTCCGGGTTCGCGCCTCATGGACATTCATGAGTACCTCCTTGAAAAAGGCTACAGGCTGCCCGACACAGCTGAAAAAGAATATCTCTACCATGACCCCTGTCATAGTCCGATAAAAAGTCAGCCGCCTATAAATGTTGCCAGGCAATTAACCGGCAAACAGGTTGAACTTTCTGATCGCTGCTGCGGTGAAGCCGGCACTTTAGGGACTTCAAGACCTGACATTGCCAACCAGTTACGCTTCAGAAAGTCAGCTGAATTACAAAAAGGTATGGAACTGATTAGTCAAAACACCGGGACAGATAAAAACAACATCAAGCTACTCACAAGTTGCCCGGCCTGCCAGCAGGGCTTAAGCCGTTATGCTGATGAAACAGGACTGAAAACAGATTACATCGTTGTGGAACTGGCTAATCACCTGCTGGGTGATAACTGGCAAAAATCGTTTACTGAAAAACTTAAATCAGCCGGTATTGAACAAGTACTGCTTTAGATCAAAAACACGTTAAAAAAAATAAAGCCCCGGTAGAATAAAATTAGCAGTACTAAATTGATAATACTAAATTGGCAGCGCTAAATGTCTCCAACCAGTCTTTTAACGGTTTCCATAAATTCGCTTGCATCATAGGGCTTTTGAAAACAGGCCCTGGCATGCAGCTCAACGACTTTATCTTTATATTCTTCAGCGACACAGGAAAGCACGATCACCGGTATTGATGGATCTGTTTTGTAAATTTCTTCCAATGTTTCAAGACCATCTTTTTGCGGCATCAAAAGGTCAAGAATAATCAGGTTGGGGGTAAAAAGTTTTAGCGCCCGTTCAACTTCGTTTCCATCAAATACTTCATGAACAACATAACCAAGCTTTTCAATAAAAGAGCGTGTCAGAAAACGATCTGTCTGGTTATCATCTACAATTAAGACGTGTTTCAATTTAATTTACCCTTTAGATTAAGCACTTGATTACTGCGTTAAATTATTATTGCGTTAAATTATTCCTGAGTAATTTTCCAGCTTTATACGACCTAACCCTTTTAGGCAATATTTTTGATCAAACTGATCCTCTCCTGGTACTTCTCAGCTTCATTTAAATCGAGATTATTTAGCAGTTCCTGTGCCTCATTTGCAAGCAAAAAACGCTGTTCCTCGTTGAGCAGGGTTAAAGCAACCCTGACCTGGTCCACATCCTCGGTTAACATCACTGCTGGCAGTTCGTCTTCCATAATCTGGCTATCCGGGTCTATCAGGTCTGCCACCAACTGGTATTCCAGCATGGCAAAGTGCTGCTCCCTGGCCATTATCTCCTGCTCAAGCTCCTGCTCGGCTTTGCTGTCACCAACGGCATGCGAGCTGACTGTCTGCATGATTATTTTCAACAGATCCCTAATCGCTGACTTATTGTTGGCCTGCTGATCGCCCAAGCAGCAGGCCGCTTCGTATAACTTTTCCAGTTCGGCTTTAAGGTCCAGTACTTTTTCACTTTCTTCAGTCGGTTTTAACGCCACAGCCTGCTCAACATGTGCACGCAGCCGGGTTATAAACTCAATAATTTCTTCATGATCATGTCGCTGAACTTCCAGCAGGTCTTCGTCAGTGTATTCCATCACCGGGCGTGGAAATACCTGATTATTGATTTTGCGCCGGAAGTGTCTTTCATGACGACCGGGATATTCACTGAAGGGTATTTGCATGAATTTTTAACCGTTGAGTCCTGTTAAACCATTTCAAATAGTCTTAAAAGTAGAAATTTTCAGCCAAATTCAGGCATGATTTCGGGTACTATACACCAATGAATAACATTGAACCCATTGAAAAAGTCCAGCTTAATGATAGTGAAATCACTCTGCTGGGCACTGCACATGTTTCCAAAACCAGTGCAGAAGCTGTAGAGCAACTGCTTGACAGCGGCAACTATAATGCTGTCGCTGTTGAACTTTGCCCTTCCCGCTATAGCGCCATCATCAACCCGGATGCCCTGTCACAAATGGATCTCTTCAAGGTCATCAAACAGGGCAAAGCCGCCATGGTTGCAGCCAACCTGGCAATGGGGGCTTACCAGCAAAGACTGGCAGAACAGTTTGGTATTGAGCCTGGCGCTGAACAGCGCATGGCGATTGAAATGGCGAAGAAACACGGACTTGATGTGCTTCTGATTGATCGGGATATAGGCACAACCCTGAAACGCGTCGCCAGTAATGTTCCCTGGTGGAAACGTGCAGGCATCGTTGCAGGCCTGTTTAGCAGCATTATTTCCCGCGAAGAAGTTTCCGAAGAGGAAATCGAGCAACTGAAGCAGGGTGACATGCTTGAAACCACCTTCGCCGAGTTTGCAGAAGAACGCCAGGACCTCTATAAACCTCTGATAGATGAACGCGACCAGTACATGACGGCAAGGATACGCCAGGAAATTGAATCCAAGGGCCATGAAAATATTCTTGCTGTACTTGGTGCCGGGCATGTCGCTGGTATCAGGAATTACCTGCAAAACCAGACTGAAGACCCTGCCAGGCTTATTTCCGAGCTGGAAACGCAACCGGCCAAGTCACGCTTCTGGAAAGTTTTTCCATGGCTGATTGTAGTACTGATCCTCACCGGTTTTATTATTGGTTTTATGCGCAGTCCTGAACTGGGCTGGCAACTGGTTATTGAATGGGTTGTTATCAATGGAGGGCTTTCAGCACTGGGTACAATAATAGCCGGCGGACACCCGCTTACCGTATTAACGGCTTTTCTGGCAGCGCCGCTTACATCACTTAACCCCACTGTAGGTGCCGGTATGGTCACCACCGCAGCTGAGCTTTATTTCAGAAAACCCCAGGTTGGTGATTTCAGCACACTGCGGCATGATACAACCCACTGGAAAGGCTGGTGGAAAAACCGAGTTTCGCGCACCTTACTGGTATTTATTTTCAGTACCATGGGTTCAGCCATTGGTACTTACCTGGC
>CALAZS010000089.1 GCA_937926265.1 uncultured Gammaproteobacteria bacterium | reverse complement strand
GAAAAGGGCATCCCCAATACGGTTGTCGATCAGTCAAATGCACCAACAAATTTAGCTAGTGAAAAGGGCATCCCCAATACGGTTGTCGATCAGTCAAATGCACCAACAAATTTAGTGAGTGAAAAGGGCCTCCCCGATACGGTTGTCGATCAGTCAAATGCATCAATCAATGCAGCTGGTGAAATAAAACCGGAAGAAGTCAATCTGTCTGATAAACGTTCAGGAAAACAGCCGGGCATTGCGCAGCTTGCAACCAATGATAAAAAAGCTGATGGTTTCTATAAACCAAACCAGGCAGCTAACAACCAGACTGGCCCCGGACAGCCAGGTCTGAATGGGGAGGCCGAGATTGAACTACCGGCCAACGCCAAGGCTGTAGAAGTGAAAAATGTCGCAAATTCTCAACTGCTGGGTATCGGTGTCAAAAATCCTCCACCTGCACATTCAAGTGCCTGGATACACAGTAATGCACTTGCCGCGAAAATGAATTCGGAGTCCGGTTTTTCCGGCATGCAAAGCAACAATTCGGGGACTTCATTTGCACAAATGATGTCACAGGCTTCACCTGCGCCATTAACGCAAAATATCCATATGCCGCAATGGGGCAAGGCTCTTGGTCAGCGCATTGCGTGGATGGTTGGAAACAATCTGCAGTCAGCCCAACTAAGAATAACACCTGCACATCTTGGACCGATTGAAATCAAGCTGAGTATTGAAAACAATCAGGCTCAGGTCAGTTTTGTCAGTCAGCACCAGGTCGTCAGAGACGCTATTGAACAGGCGGTTCCCAGGTTGAAGGAAATGTTCGATCAGCAAAACCTGGATCTTGGTGATGTGGATGTCAGTGACAGAAAGCTGGCAGAGCAGGGTGATGCCAATGAAAACCAGCCCGGGTTTTCTGATGAAAGCAAGTTGGCTGATGATGTTGAGCAATCCAATGATGACGAATTAGCCCAGCCACAGCAGGTGGTTCAGTTTAATTCCGACGGAATGCTTGATACATATGCATAATCATTAACTGCCTCTTTTTTCATAAAAAATTCAAAAGATAACTACAATGTTATTGTAGGGTTCGTCTGTTGTTGTAAAATCATTCCTGCGGCCTTTCAGCCATATTTTATCAGCCATGTATTAAAAAGGAGGCGAAGTGAAACTGGTCAAACTGATCATTTTCCTGTTTTTTCTGATCATTGGAGCAGCTTTTGCCATATTAAATTCTGGCATGGTCACTCTTGATTATTATTTTTCATTTATTGAACTTCCGCTTTCCATTGTGCTGATAGCATTCATGTCATTGGGTGCATTACTGGGAATTTTTGCCTGCAGCAGTCTTATGCTCAGGCTTAAACATGAAAACAATGGTTTAAAACGCCAGGCAAATATGGTTAAAGAGGAAGTTAAAAACCTGCGAACCATTCCTATACGTGACTGATTAAATGGACATGATGTCTGAAGTATTTTTTCTTTTACTGCCAATAGCGGCCTTGTCTGGCTGGATGTTGGCAAGGGCAAGCTATAAAAGAAAGTTACATAAAAAGCAGTCATGCAATTACGAACCGGAATATTATAAAGGTCTAAATTTCCTCCTTAATGAGCAACCTGATAAAGCTATTGATGTTTTCATAAACCTGCTTGAAGTTGACACCGAAACAGTAGAAACCCATCTTGCCCTGGGCAGCCTGTTCAGAAAACGTGGCGAAGTTGACAGGGCTATTCGTATCCATCAAAACCTTATTGCTAGACCTTCACTGGATCAGGAACAGCGTGCCAATGCGTTGTTGGAACTGGGTCAGGATTATATGAACGCCGGCCTTTACGATCGGGCAGAAAACCTGTTTAGCGAATTGTATGAAACAGGAAAATTACAGAAAAAAGCTCTGGAAAATTTGCGCGAAATCTACCAGCAGGAGAAAGTCTGGGATAAATGCCTCTCGATTGCCAAGAAGCTTGAGTCTATTTCAGGGATGAAACTCGGAAGTGAAATAGCGCATTATTACTGCGAAATATCAGAAGAGGCATCCAGGTCCGGTGATAGTTCAGCAGTGACAGAAAATATTCGAAAGGCCAAGCAGGCAGACCCTGCCTCAGTGAGGGCTTCCATGATGGAGGCAGCCAGGGAAGTAGAATTAAACAACTGCAGAAAAGCACTGAAAATTTACAGCCAGGTTATTGAAAATGACCCAATGTTTATTCCTGAAATCATTGACCCGGTTGTCACCTGTTTTAAACAGCTTAACAACACTGACGAGCTTAACAGTTATCTCAATATGCTTTACAGCAAAACACATCACAGTAGCGTATTGCGGGCAATAGTAAACCAGATAACTCAACTGCAGGGTAATAAGGCTGCACTGGAATATCTGCAACAACAACTTCATGAAAATCCCAAGATACAAAACCTGCAGTTATTGATCCAGCTGCAGCTGGCATCAGAAAACCGTTTTGAACAGGATCTCCTGCCTGTTTTCTCCGCTGTAATCAATGAAGAAATTTCTGCAAGACCGGCTTACAGCTGCAGACGTTGCGGATTTGCTGCAAAAACATTGCACTGGCAATGCCCCGGCTGCAGAAGCTGGGGTACCATCAAACCTGCTCCCGGTCATGATCATGAACTGCAATCTGTAACCGCTTAAAAACGAGAACTTAAATGGACACTTCAACCAATTCCGTTTCCGATTCCAGGGTAATAGTTGCCCTGGATTATCCAAATGCAAAAACTGCCATGATGCTGGTGGATAAACTGGATCCTGGTTTATGTAAACTGAAAGTCGGTAAGGAGCTTTTTACTGCGGAAGGGCCGGGGTTTATTCGTGACCTGGTGAAAAAAAATTTCCAGGTGTTTCTGGATCTGAAATTTCACGATATACCCAATACCGTCGCTTCAGCCTGTGCAGTTGCTGCAGACCTGGGTGTATGGATGATGAATGTTCATGCCAGTGGCGGTCGAAAAATGATGGAAACTGCCAGCAACAGGCTTGCCCAGTTTAATGACAGACCTTTACTGATAGCTGTCACAATTCTAACCAGTCTCGGTGAACAGGATATTCATGAAGTAGGCTATAGTGGGTCACCTGAAGACAACGTGATTAACCTTGCGGCACTTGCGGATTCATCGGGTATGGATGGCATTGTTTGCTCACCCCTGGAGGCTGGACCGGTTCGAGCCAGGGTCAGGGAAGACTTTCTGCTTGTCACACCCGGGGTCAGACCTTCATTTGCAGCGACGGATGATCAAAAGCGCATCATGACGCCTTCAGATGCTTTAAATGCCGGTTCGAGTTACCTGGTTATCGGCAGACCCATTACAGCCGCAGAAGACCCTATGAAAAATCTTCAGCGTATTAACGATGAAATCGCTGCATTAAATTGATAGGTTTACTGTCCATATAAAAATATCCTTGCCCATAAAGGGCTCAAGCTATGTTACATTCCGCACTCGAAAATATGGAAAAATCCTGATTTTTCGGAAAATAATTCAAATATACTCTTTTATTTCAATACCTTAGAGTTAATTATTAATGTATTATGTCAAGCCCTGTATATAGGCTTGATACTCGAAGGAGACCCGAGACTATGATCAAACCAATTGGCACAGATGAGTTAAATCCGCTGTTCGTTTACGATTCGGCTGAAAATGAAAAACTTCATCACGAGGCGGAATCTCTTCCATCGGTAATTATCAGCTCACAGGCTGCCGGTAATGCCGTTATGATGGGAGCAGGCTATTTTAACCCACTGAAAGGTTACATGAATGTTGCCGATGCAATGGGTGCGGCTGAAAAAATGACCCTTTCTGATGGTTCATTCTTCCCGGTTCCAGTTATGTGCCTCCTGGATAACGTTGATGCCATCAAAGATGCCAAGCGTATTGCCTTGCGTGATCCCAACGTTGAAGAAAACCCGGTTCTTGCTGTGATGGATGTTGAAGCCATCGAAGAAGTTACCGATGAGCAGATGGCAACCATGACAGATAAAGTCTATCGTACCTCTGATGCTGAGCATCCTGGTGTCGTTGCTTTCAATGGTCAGGGTCGTTTTGCTGTATCCGGTCCAATCCAGGTACTGAATTTCTCATACTTCCAGTCTGAATTCCCCGATACGTTCCGCACAGCTGTTGAAATTCGTAATGAAATCAAAGAGCGTGGCTGGAACAAGGTTGTTGCATTCCAGACCCGTAATCCAATGCACCTGGCCCACGAAGAACTTTGCCACATGGCAATGGACCGTCTAGGTTGTGATGGCCTGGTAATCCACATGCTGCTGGGTAAACTGAAAAAAGGTGACATTCCTGCACCAGTTCGTGATGCGGCAATTCGTAAAATGGTAGAGCTTTACTTCCCGCCTAACAGTGCCATGGTTACCGGTTACGGTTTCGATATGCTTTATGCCGGTCCTCGTGAAGCGGTACTGCATGCATACTTCCGTCAAAACATGGGTGCAACCCATTTCATCGTTGGTCGTGACCATGCTGGTGTTGGTGATTATTACGGCGCATTCGATGCACAGGAAATCTTCGATGAAGTACCGGCCGGTGCATTGGAAATTGAAATCTTCAAAGCTGACCATACTGCATGGTCGAAGAAACTTAATAAAGTTGTGATGATGCGTGAAGCACCTGATCATACCAAAGAAGATTTTATTCTGCTTTCCGGGACTAAAGTGCGTGAAATGCTGGGCAATGGTATTGCTCCACCAAAAGAGTTTTCTCGTCCTGAGGTAGCGCAGATTCTTATCGATTATTACAGTTCCATAAATTAATCGATAGTAGCAGCGTTAAAAAAACCGCCTTCGGGCGGTTTTTTTATGCCTGATATTTTTACTGATTTGTTTTATTTTTTATTGATTGGTTTGTTTAATTAGGAAAATTGGCTGCATATTTTTTTATCCATTCTATCGCAGCTTCTTCAGATGAAAGCTTTCTGCCTTCATTTCTAAGTACTTCTCCACGGTAATGTTCAATATGACAAACCTGCTCGATCATTCGTAGCGAATAAGCTACATCGGCATCGTTGAAACGCAGCCCTATGCGATAGCCGTCATCTGTTCTTTTACACCATATGACAACGCCTTCAGCATCGAATGGAGGTGGTTTTACATTGATTGTGACATGGACTGTGTTGCCCGGATCAATTTTTTCGCTTGAATAAAAGGATAGCCCCCCGGTACTTATGTCGGTAAGATTTTCATGCTGATGTTGAGCATTCCGAATTGTATTCGATACAAAAAATTCAATTGGCATACTTGAAGGGTGTCGAATATATTGTCTCATAAGAAATCTCGAACCAATCTTTTCTGAAATTCTAGATCAAAAATATCTTTTTGCTGAAACCAATCACATGGAACCACTATGGACAAAACCTTGGAAATTATTGAAAAGCAAAACCTGCTGGATGATTTTCTGGAGATTAATGCGTATCGTTTAACACACGACCTTTATGCTGGCGGCAGGTCCGAGGTAATTCGCAGGTTGTGTCTTGAAAAGCAGGACGCTGTATCAGTACTGTTATTTGATCCCGATATGGACAATGTCGTCATGGTTGAACAGTTTCGTATTGGTGCGAAAAAAACTGATAGCCATTGGCTGCTAGAAAATCCTGCCGGGTATATTGAATCCGGGGAATCTCTTTTGGATGTTGCCACCAGGGAGGTGAAAGAGGAGACCGGTTGCGCGGTAAGTAACCTTATCCCTATCTGTAAATTTCTGGTAAGCCCTGGCATTTCAGATGAAATGATTGTTCTTTACTGCGGAAAGGTTGATTCAAGTAATGCAGGTGGTATTCATGGCCTTGATGATGAGCATGAAGACATCAAGGTTGAGGTGTTGTCCCTGGAGCAAGCCAAAAAGGAACTTTACACCGGGCGAATTAACTCAACCAGTACCATTATTTCGATGCAGTGGCTTTTATTGAATATTGATGAGGTTAAACAAAAATGGCGTTAAAACCCTGGTTTATTTTGTACAAAATAATATTAGATAGATAGTTGCCTAAGCGTTATATCGTAGTCACTTTGATCCCAGATGTTTTGAAACAGCCTGCCATATTCATCATTGATGAGCCTGTTATCCATATAAAGGTAAGCTTTACTGCGCCCGGGTGCTCGTTTTAAAAACAGGCCATTACTGTCAGTTAACATAAAGGTTTCCGGATGATTGCGATAATCCTGATGACAGATTTTTAATTCGCAACTGCTTGGAAGCCGATTCATCAAAGTCAAAAGCCGGTGATCCATTTTTCTCAGATTCTCATTATTCTGAATCAATATTCTGATGTGACATTGACTGTGTCGGATTAAAAGGTCTTTACATAGACTAATGAATTCAGGTTGGTCGTATAACTCAGGTTCCAGCGCATGCGACATAATCCAGATTTTCTGACGTGCTTCACCAGCCAGTCTAATTATAGCTTCAGCCTGTTCTTTTGTATCATTTAAAATAATTTCATTCATGATCTAGCTGCTTAATCATGTTTACATGTGGAATACCGGCTTCCATAAATATCTCTCCTTGCACATAAAAACCATGTTTTTCATAAAATGATTTTGCATCAATCTGGGCATGTAAAAAAACTTCTAAATGTCCGAGTTTTTTAGACTTCACTAGTATATGTTGTAACAGTTTGGAACCTACTCCCCGGTTACGGCAGGCCTTGATTACTGCAATACGACCAATATGGCCATCTTTTAGTAATCTGGCTGTTGCTATATAAGCATCCTGAACAGAAGGGGTCTTATATTCGACTAGAAAATGTATTGCTTCAGGGTCAAACTCGTCAATCTCAAGTTCTTCTGGCACATTTTGCTCTTCAATGAATACTTGAGACCTAATCAGCATGAGTTGTTTTTTATGGGTCGACCAGTCTGTTTCAATTATCCGCATCAGGTTTATCCAGTATCTCAATACAGCCAAGTCTTATAAGTTCATGAAAACATTTTTTGATTTTTGGATTTATTATCCAGTTGTTAATTTGCTCTGTATGGATTGTATTGTTTTCACAAAGATATCTGGCAAATTCTTCTTCTGCATCCAGTTCGAATGTTTCTCCGTTAGCAAACAGTAGAACCTGGTTGTCCTGTGTTTTGGAATAAAACATGCGTAGGTAAGGGTGATGCTGATAACTGAATTCCTGAGTTGGATGTTTTTCAATATCAATATCATCTTCACAAAAGGTAGATATTTCCAGGTGGGTTTTACTCTGGGAAATCATTTCTCCAAATATTCGCTCAGTTGAAACATGGTTTTGAGTGAGTAATGCAGAGAGGATGTTGTCAATTTTCCGGATATCAGATTTTGTAATTTCAGCAGGAGAAGACCTTGGTTGCAGATCGGGGTCTGAGTAGCGTTCACTGTCCTGCAAATGGTCCAGTATATTGTCTGCCCAGGCATTGAAAATTTCTGTGGCTGAAGGTGCCAGAAAGCCAACTGAAGCTGTCAGGCAATTTCCCTGGGCGATGCCCCAGTGTGCAACATCAGGCGGCAGGTAAAGCATATCACCCGGTTCCAATAACCATTCATGCTGTTTTTTAAAATTACTGAGTACTTTTACATCACAATCAGGCAACAAATCCGAGTCTGAATAATCTTCATCATTAATTTGCCACAATCGCTTTCCTTCAAGTTGAATTAAAAACACATCGTAGCTGTCGGTGTGTGGGCCAACGCTGCCCTGGTCCGCAGCGTAACTGACCATAAGATCGTCTATGCGCCAGCGCGGGATAAAATTGAACTGGTCAATCAAGTCTCGTGCCGCTGGAATATGTTTATCAACGTCCTGAACCAGCAATGTCCAGTAAGCTTCCGGAAGATTTATAAAGTCTTCTTCATCAAAAGGACCATTGAATAACTGCCAGTCTGAAAACCTTTCAGAGCTTTTTATGATTCTGGATTCAACTTCAGTTTCAAGGGCCATGCCTGCAAGTTCTTCAGGGGAAATCAGTTGAGGTATTTGTGTAAAAGCATTGCGGATTAACAATGGCTTTTTTTGCCAGAAATCTTTCAAAAATGAAAGTTCATTTACAGTAGTTGGCCAGTTTATGCTCATGATTCTTCCTGGCTTTAGCAGAGTGAATCCGGGGCCTGATGATCCTGAGGTGATCCTCAGGTGCCCCGGAGGCTTTTAGTATCAGAAACCCTTAAATAGCTTTCGCCTGTTCTATGGCATTGCCAATGTATGTTGCCGGTGTCAGCTGTTTTAATTCTTCTTTAACATTGTCTGGCAGTTCAAGGCCATCAATAAATGCCTGCATACCAGCCTGGTCAACCCGGTTGCCTCGAGTTAAAGCCTTGAGTTTTTCATAGGGTTTTTCAATACCGTAGCGACGCATTACCGTCTGTATCGGTTCGGCAAGGACTTCCCAGTTGTTATCCAGGTCTTCTGCCAGCCTGTCCAGGTTGATATCCAGCTTGCCAATGCCTCGTAAAGCTGATTGCATTGCAATTGCAGTATAGGCAAAACCCACACCCATGTTTCTAAGTACTGTGGAATCAGTCAGGTCACGTTGCCAGCGTGAAACGGGAAGCTTCAATGCCAGGTGATCAAACAGGGCATTGGCGATGCCAAGGTTACCCTCTGCATTTTCAAAATCAATCGGGTTAACCTTGTGAGGCATTGTTGATGAGCCTACTTCTCCAGCTACCGTTTTCTGTTTGAAATAAGCAATAGAAATATAGCTCCAGACATCCCGGCAGAAATCGATAAGAATGGTGTTAAAACGACTGATCGCATCAAAAAGTTCAGCCATGTAATCATGTGGTTCAATCTGGATCGTGTAAGGGTTCCAGGTAATTTCCAGGGACTCCACAAAGTTCTGCGCATGCAGCTGCCAGTCAACATCGGGATATGCACTGATGTGGGCATTATAATTACCTACGGCACCGTTTATCTTGCCAAGAATCGAAATATCAGCAATTTGAGAACGCTGATTTTTCAAACGATATACAACGTTAGCCATTTCCTTGCCCATTGTGGTTGGCGAGGCGGTTTGGCCATGGGTGCGGGATAACATCGCATTTTCAGCGTATTCATGAGCAAGATCGCGAATTGCCTCGATAACCTGGTCACACTGTTCAAGCAAAACGTTCCGGCCTGATGCAAGCATAAGGGCATGAGAAAGGTTGTTGATGTCTTCAGAGGTACAGGCGAAGTGGATAAATTCAGATGCTGCTTCAAGTTCTTCGTTTCCGGCAATTTTTTCTTTCAGAAAATATTCAACTGCTTTCACATCATGGTTGGTGGTGCGTTCTATGTTTTTGACCCGTTGAGCATCTTCTTCGCTGAAGTTGTCTGCGATCTGGTTCAGTACGTTATTGGCATGCTCAGAAAAAGTCGCGACTTCCATGATTTCCGGGTGACGGGATAACGACTGCAGCCAGCGAATTTCAACGATAACCCTGTGATGAATAAGGCCAAATTCACTGAAAATAGGGCGAAATGCCTCAGTTTTACTGCCGTAACGTCCATCAACGGGCGAAATTGCTGAAAGTGGGCTTAAATCCATAATATTTCCTGTAAAAATGAAAAATTAACGACTACTTTATTAAAAAACCGAATACTTAGAATTTTGGAATTGTATCATCATAGTGACTTTATTTTGATACAATCTGTTCATTCACACTGGTTGTCTGAATTGGATGTGTTCACATCCTATGAATAATAAGTTTCCAGGACTTCCAGCATTCAATTTTTTTATTATCTGAGGTGAACTGTGTTAGAAGCTTATCGTCAACATGTTGAAGAACGCGGTAATGAAGGTCTGCCACCCCTGGCTCTGGATGCTCAACAAGTCTCTGAATTAATAGAGCTGATTAAAAATCCGCCTGCCGGTGAAGAAGACTACATCATGGAACTTCTTGTTAATCGTGTTCCTCCCGGTGTTGACCAGGCAGCCTATGTCAAGGCGGCATTCCTGGCTGATATTGCCGAAGGCAGGCTTGAAGTCGGATTAATCGACCGAGCAAAAGCCACTTTTTTACTTGGCACCATGCTTGGTGGCTACAACATTGAACCTCTGATCAGGTTACTCGATTTCCCTGAAACTTCTGCTGAAGCTATTAAAGCCCTTTCCCATACGCTGTTAATTTATGATGCACTTCATGATGTTCAAACCAAGGCAGAACAGGGTAACGAGGCAGCGCAGACTGTAATGAACTCATGGGCTGAAGCTGACTGGTTTTCAGCCAAAACCAAACTGCCTGAAGAAATTCAGGTCACAGTATTTAAAGTTCCCGGTGAAACCAATACTGATGATTTATCTCCCGCCACTGAAGCCTGGAGTCGCCCGGATATTCCTTTACATGCCAAATCAATGCTTGTCAGCAAAATGGAAAATCCAATAGAGACAATAGAAACGCTTAAGGAAAAAGGTCATCCAATTGCTTATGTAGGTGATGTTGTGGGTACCGGCTCCTCAAGAAAATCTGCCATTAACTCGGTTCTCTGGCATATGGGTGAAGATATTCCTTACGTGCCTAACAAGCGTCAGGGTGGCGTAGTGCTTGGCGGAAAAATCGCCCCGATCTTTTTCAATACGGCTGAGGATTCAGGTGCGTTACCAATCGAATGTGATGTGCAACAGCTCGAAACCGGTGATGTAATTACCATCAAACCTTACGAAGGCAAAATTCTTAAGGACGGCAATATTGTTTCCGAGTTCGACCTGAAACCAACCACCATGCCGGATGAAGTCCAGGCTGGTGGACGTATCCCATTAATTATCGGCAGGGGGCTTACTGACCGTGCCCGCGAAGCACTTGATTTAACTCCTTCAGATGTGTTCCTGCGTCCGGTTTCTCCGGCTGACAGCGGTAAGGGTTATACCCTTGCGCAGAAAATGGTGGGGCGTGCCTGTGGTGTTGAAGGTGTCCGGCCTGACACCTATTGCGAGCCACGCATGACAACTGTTGGCTCCCAGGATACCACCGGTGCAATGACACGGGATGAGCTGAAAGAACTGGCCTGCCTGGGCTTTTCGGCTGACCTGGTGATGCAGTCTTTCTGTCATACGGCGGCTTATCCAAAACCGGTTGATATCAAATTACAGCATGAACTGCCAGATTTTATCAGTACGCGTGGTGGTGTTTCGTTACGTCCCGGTGATGGAGTTATTCACTCCTGGATCAACCGTATGATACTGCCAGATACCGTCGGTACTGGTGGCGATTCTCATACGCGCTTTCCGTTGGGTATCAGTTTCCCGGCAGGTTCCGGCCTGGTGGCTTTTGGCGCAGCTCTTGGCGTAATGCCTTTGGATATGCCGGAGTCAGTGCTTGTTCGGTTTACCGGTGAAATGCAGCCAGGAATTACCCTGCGTGACCTGGTTAATGCAATTCCTTATGCGGCAATTCAAAAGGGATTGTTGACCGTAGAAAAAGCAGGCAAGAAAAATGTGTTCAATGGTCGAGTACTTGAAATCGAAGGTTTGCCGGATCTCAAGGTAGAACAGGCATTTGAACTGTCTGATGCTTCGGCAGAACGATCAGCTAATGGCTGTACTGTTCGGCTGGGTAAAGACCCCATTATTGAGTTCCTGCAATCAAATGTCACCTTGTTGAAATGGATGATTGCCAACGGTTATGAATCAGCTAAAACGCTACAGCGTCGTATTGATGCCATGGAAAAATGGCTGGCTGATCCGCAATTGCTTGAACCCGATGCAGATGCAGAATATGCCGAGGTAATTGAAATCAACCTTAATGAAATCACTGAGCCGCTGCTGGCCTGTCCTAACGACCCGGATGACGTCAGGAAACTGTCTGAAGTTGCCGGTGACAAGGTTGATGAAGTGTTTATCGGTTCCTGCATGACCAATATCGGTCATTATCGCGCTGCCGGTAAAGTGCTTGAAGAGTCAGGTGCAACAGTACCAACCCGTCTCTGGATTGCACCACCGACCAAGATGGATGAACACCAGTTAACTGAAGAAGGCTATTACAGTATTTTCGGTAAATCTGGTGCCCGAACAGAAATGCCGGGATGTTCATTATGCATGGGTAACCAGGCGCGTGTTGCTGACAATTCCACCGTGGTGTCGACTTCAACCAGAAACTTCCCTAATCGTCTGGGTAAAGGTGCAAATGTTTACCTGGCATCAGCCGAACTGGCGGCCGTGGCTTCATTGTTGGGTAAAGTGCCTTCGGTTGAAGAGTACATGGATCATGTTAAGGGCCTGGCCCTGATGACGGATGAAGTTTATCGTTATCTGAATTTCCATGAGATTGCCGAATACAAGGAAGTGGCTGACAAGGTTATTCCGATAGCTGCAGCCTGAGAGTAACCGGTTTTTTTTAATTTGAATGGCCCATCAAACCGATGGGCCATTAATCTCTTCAAGTAAGGCTACCGCCTGGTTATGAATTTTCTTTCTTGAAAATACCAGGTGCCGTCTTTTCCCTCCACATTGATGCCATAACCACGCAGCCCTGATACCCCCCAGTAATAGCGCCCTGATCTTATGGACATTATCCGGGTTATTTAAATGTACGGGTTCACCATTCACCATGATTCTTCCGGCCAGGTCACTGACGTTGTCAACATAAAGGTCCGCCAGTTGGGCCAGTATGTTCATATGCGAGATGGAAAAGCTTTCAAGACGTGCCTTGGCTATTTCAATACCGCTGGCAAGCTTTTGAATGCGGTCAGATTTTTTAAACAGTTTGCCGGACAGGTGCATCAACTGAATGGCATAGCGGGTAATATCAATACGTTCGGCCTTGTGTTCCATCATCTGACTGATAAGGCATTGCAGGCCGTTCTTTAAATGTTGTCTGTCTTTGAAGACAGCTTCGATGGATTCAGGCTCGGTCTGGAAGATACTGTAAATGGTAGTTTCGATCGCTTCACTGTCAGCCATACCGGTACGTGCTATCTGGTCTACAAGGTAAGCCGACTGAAATACGCCGGCTAATGCAAGTAATCGATCAAAATCAGTTTTCATGTGTTTTTCCTGTCGATTCAATTATGGCGCCACCCAGGCAGATATTATCTTTGTAAAATACAATGGATTGCCCGGGCGTTGCAGATCTTTGCCATTGCTCGAATATAACGCGGCAAGCGTTTTCTTCTATCAAGACAGTTGCAGGCTGTAATGGTTGACGGTGTCTTGATCGAGTCAAACATTTAAATGTTTTTTCATTCGGACTTTTGTCCGAAATCCAGTGTACCTGGTTGGCAATAAGATAATCACACATTAACAGTTCGTTTTCATGGCCCTGAACCACAAGCAGTTCGTTTGATTCAAGGTTTTTTTCAGCGACAAACCAGGGGGAGTTATCAGTACCGTGAACGCCTCCAATTCCCAGTCCCTGCCGTTGACCAAGCGTGTAATACATCAGTCCCTGGTGTTTACCAATGACTTTGCCTTCAGCTGTGACAATGTTACCCGGGTTGGCCGGCAGGTATTGAGCAAGAAAATCCTTAAAGCGTCTTTCACCAATGAAACAGATACCGGTACTGTCTTTTTTCTTGTGATTGGCAAAACCTGCTTGTTCAGCCATTTGACGGACTTTATCCTTTTCAATATTACCGAGTGGAAACAGGCTGTGAGATAGTTGGTGCTGATTCAAACGATACAGGAAATACGTCTGATCCTTGTTTTCATCTCTGGCTAAAACGAGTTTGCTTTCATTATCCCGATGATCAACAGCTGCATAATGACCGGTTGCAATGTAATCAGCACCTAAATCGAGTGCATAATCGAGGAAAGCTTTGAACTTGATTTCACTATTACAGAGAATATCCGGGTTAGGGGTACGGCCAGCCTTGTACTCTTCAAGGAAGTAACTGAACACCCGGTCCCAGTATTCGCTGGAAAAGTTGACGGTATGCAGCTTTATGTCAAGTTCATCTGCTACCTGTTGGGCATCTTTGAGATCAACTGCTGCTGCACAGTATTCTTCATCGTCATCTTCTTCCCAGTTTTTCATGAACAGGCCTTCAACCTGCCAGCCTTGTTGTTTCAGTAACAGGGCAGCAACGGATGAATCAACTCCGCCTGATAAACCAACGATTACTTTTCCTTTACTCATCCATGGAAGCATACCGTAAACTTATGCAAGTTATACAGTGTTGCTGACAATCTGTATTATTTTCTCGGGACACTCGGGCCGTCCCTGGTAGCTCTACTTCGGGCATCCATGCCCTCAGAAGCCCTCAAAAAGAATACAAATAATCAGCACCCGACAGTTATCTTGGACAGCTTGCATGGCAGCTGATTTAAAAGTTTCCGAGTCATGGATGACGAGGTAAAGCTTACAGGGATGTATTTACAGCGTCTTTTAGATCAACTGTCAGTAAGCTGTGTGGTTATTGTTAATGTTGGATACCTAAGGGCAAAACAATAAGTTTGTATTCCCCAGGTTGAAGGTCGTGTAATTCCCATTGACCAACCCGGGTACGAATAAGTCGCAATGTAGGTAATCCTACAGCGGCTGTCATACGCCTTACCTGTCGATTACGACCCTCATGAATCTGGATTTTTAACCAGTGATCCGGAACCGTTTTCCGATACCGAACAGGTGGTTCCCTGGGCCAGAGCCAGTCTGGCTGTTCCACGATGCTGACTTTTGCGGGCAGAGTAATGCCATCTTTCAATTCAACACCTTGAATTAGTTTTTCTACCGCTGAATTATCAGGGGCTCCCTCGACCTGGGCATAATAGGTTTTCCAGGTTTTCCTGGCAGGATGAGACAACTCATGCTGAAATTTACCATTATCAGTCAATAGAAGCAGTCCCTCGCTGTCCCGATCAAGACGTCCGGCTGGGTAAACGTCTTTTTCCGTAATAAAATCACCAAGGGTTGCCCGGCCATCAGAGTCAGTGAACTGGCTTAAGACATCATAAGGCTTGTTAAGTAGAACCAGGCGCGTTTTTTTTGATTTTTTGACGAGCTTCATAAATGATAAGATACGACACTATCAAAATTGAGTAAAAGGCAGTGCTTTTATGACCACCCCCAAAATTATTTACACTATTACCGATGAAGCCCCGGCATTGGCAACTTACTCGTTCCTGCCAATGATCAAGGCATTTACCAAACCAGCCGGTATTGAAGTTGAAACCCGTGATATTTCACTGGCTGGCAGAATCATAGCCAATTTCCCTGAAAATCTGACAGATGATCAAAAACAAAGTGATGACCTGGCGGAACTGGGCGAACTGGCCAAAACTCCTGAAGCTAACATCATCAAGTTGCCCAATATCAGTGCATCAATTCCTCAGTTAAAAGCGGCAATCAAAGAACTTCAAGCACATGGTTATGACATACCGGACTACCCGGAAGAGCCTGCAAATACCGATGAAGAAAATATTCAAAAACGTTATGCCAAGGTTCTTGGCAGTGCGGTGAACCCGGTTCTTCGTGAAGGTAATTCAGATAGACGCGTCGCGCAGCCAGTCAAGGAATACGCAAAGAAACATCCACATTCCATGGGGCAGTGGACAGCTGAATCAAAGTCACATGTTGCCAGTATGACCGACGGTGATTTCTATTCTTCTGAAAAATCCCATGTATTACCCGAAGAGGATATTCTGAAAATTGAACTGGTTGACTCGGAAGGTAATAGTACGGTCCTTAAGGCTGAAACAGCCGTTCAAAAAAATGAAGTTATTGATGCTGCGGTGATGAGTTGCAGTGCTTTAAATAGCTTTTTGGATGAACAGATAAATGAGGCCAAAGATCAGCAGGTATTGTTCTCGTTACACCTTAAAGCCACGATGATGAAAGTCTCTGACCCCATCATGTTCGGTCATGCCGTTAATGTTTTTTATAAGCCGTTGTTTGATAAATACGGTGAATTATTTGAAAAACTAGGCGTGGATACTAAAAATGGTTTCGGTGACGTGGAAGCTAAAATTGCAGATTTACCGGAATCTGACAGGCAGCAGATCGAGCAGGATATACAGGCTATCTATAACGCCCGACCAGATATGGCGATGGTGGATTCAGACAAGGGAATAACCAACCTGCATGTTCCCAGTCATGTCATTATTGATGCCTCCATGCCCGCTGCTATTCGTTCTTCCGGACAGATGTGGGGTCCGGATGGCAAGCTTCACGATACCAAGTCCGTTATTCCAGACCGCTGTTATGCCGGTGTTTACCAGGCAGTTATCGATTTCTGTAAACAGCATGGTGCTTTCGATGTTACTACCATGGGTAATGTCAGCAATGTGGGTCTTATGGCGCAGAAAGCGGAAGAATACGGGTCACATGATAAAACCTTCGAAATTCCAGCCGATGGTGTTGTTAAGGTATCCAATAAAGCCGGTGATGTTGTACTTGAACATGAGGTTAAACAGGGCGATATCTGGCGCATGTGCCAGACGCGTGATTTACCTATCAAGGACTGGGTCAAACTGGCTGTCAACCGTGCACGCCTGACAGGCAACATGGCTATTTTCTGGCTGGATGAAAATCGTGCCCACGATGCTATGTTGATCGCAAAAGTAAATGAATATCTTAAAGATCACGATACTTCAGGTCTTGAAATTGAAATTCTTTCTCCGGTTAAAGCAACAGAGTTAACGCTTGAACGCGTGCAGCAGGGGCTTGATACCATCTCAGTTACCGGTAACGTTTTACGTGACTATCTCACTGATCTTTTCCCAATCCTTGAACTTGGAACCAGTGCCAAAATGCTTTCAATCGTGCCATTGCTGGCAGGAGGAGGGTTGTTTGAAACCGGGGCCGGTGGTTCTGCACCAAAACATGTGCAGCAACTGTTGAACGATAACCATTTGAGATGGGATTCACTCGGGGAGTTCCTGGCCCTGGCTGTTTCACTGGAAGATGTCGCCCAGAAAACCGGGAATAAGCCAGTCGCAGTTTTGGCTGATGCACTAAACAAGGCTAATGGTGAGTTTCTCAACACCAACAAATCACCTTCCAGAAAAGCGGGAGAGCTTGATACACGCGGCAGTCACTTTTACCTGGGAATGTACTGGGCCAAGGCTCTGGCTGATCAGGATGACGACCTGGCACTAAAGGAAATATTTACGCCAATAGCCAAATATCTTGCAGAAAATGAAACCGGAATTGTTGAAGAACTTAACAGCGTCCAGTGCAAATCTGTTGATATCGGCGGATACTACCAGCCCGATTTTGAAAAGGCAGATGCCGTTATGCGTCCATCAGAGACATTGAATCAACAGATTAACCGGTTATAAAACGCTGTTTCATGTTGGAAAGGTAAGCAGCGATAATACGCATGCAACATGAAGGCAAAAAAAAGCCTGCGAAGTTGCAGGCTTTATCTATCAAAAAAAATTAAATTCGGTCAGTTTACAGTGTTGGGCGCATGAACGTTTTGTGCATGCAAACCTTTGGGGCCTTCTTCCAGTTCAAACTCTACAGTCTGTCCTTCCTTAAGGGTTTTGTAACCATCCATTTGAATGGCAGAGAAATGGATGAAAACATCCTGATCTCCGGACTCAGGTGTTAAAAAACCATAACCTTTCGCATTATTAAACCATTTGACTGTACCTATAGCCATATTCTCCTCCAGATTGGTCGTGCAAGATACTACCGGATAACGATGATTTATTGTTTTTATCCGACAATCCCCGGGGAATTTAATGTAATTTTTACCGCGGGTCATATGAGTATAGACCCAATTCAAAAAGGGTCAAATAAATCCCTGAATTTTCAGAATGTAATCGATCGGTGTAATTTTCCGCCGATTTTGAGAAAATGTATATTATTGATTTTGTTTTCATGGTTTGCTTGAAAAATGGCTGAAGAACACCAATTTGATGATGAAAGTGGCCTCGCCACACAGGAAGCTCGTCCCAAGCTCAAAAAACCACCTATGTTCAAGGTGCTTCTTTTGAATGACGACTACACTCCAATGGAGTTTGTTGTAGAAGTACTGGAGAAGTTTTTTGCAATGGACCGTGAAAAAGCAACCCGAATCATGCTTCATGTTCATACCAGGGGGCAGGGAGTTTGTGGTGTTTTCACCAGGGATGTGGCGGAAACCAAGGTAAGCCTGGTAAATGACTTTTCCAGAAAGAACCACCATCCACTAATGTGTGCAATGGAAGAAGCTTGAGCGGAATTAAAAATTCTGTTCTATATTAAGCCTTAAGGAGGCGAAAGCAGTATATGTTAAGTAAAGAACTGGAATTTACACTCAGTCAGGCATTCACCCAGGCGCGTAATCGCAAGCATGAATTCATGACGATTGAACACCTGTTGCTTGCCTTAATTGATAATCCTACAGCTGCTGAAGTTCTGCATGCCTGTGGCGCAGATACAGAACGTCTACGTACTGACATTATTAATTTTCTTGACGAAACCACGCCTAAACTGTCAGCTGATGATGATCGCGAAACCCAGCCAACCCTGGGATTTCAACGTGTTTTGCAACGTGCGGTTTTTCATGTCCAGTCGTCCGGCAAAAAAGAGGTAACGGGCGCCAACGTTCTGGTAGCCATTTTCAGTGAACAGGAATCACAGGCTGTCTATTTTCTTGATCAACAGGACATTACCCGTCTTGATATTGTTAACTTCATCTCACATGGTATCTCCAAGGTACACTCCGATGATCCTGAGGAAATGTCTCAGAATTCCGAAGATGTTGATGTTGAAGCCGGAGAGAAAACTACCGCTAATCCATTGACATCCTATGCCACCAATCTGAACGAACTGGCACAAGCAGGCAAAATAGATCCCCTCATTGGTAGACAGCCAGAACTTGAACGCACCGTGCAGGTACTATGTCGCCGTCGTAAAAACAACCCTTTGCTGGTCGGTGAAGCCGGAGTCGGTAAAACCGCTATTGCAGAAGGCCTGGCCAAGAAAATCGTAGATGGTGAGGTGCCTGAAGTTATTGCAAACGGCGTGATTTACTCGCTCGACCTGGGAGCGCTGGTCGCGGGCACCAAGTACCGTGGTGATTTTGAAAAACGTCTCAAAGCCGTGTTGGCCGAATTAAAAAAACAGCCAGAAGCAGTGCTGTTTATCGATGAAATTCATACCATAATTGGCGCCGGAGCAGCATCCGGTGGTGTTATGGATGCTTCCAACCTGATCAAACCGATGTTGGCAACAGGTAACCTGCGCTGTATCGGTTCAACCACATTCCAGGAATTTCGGGGTATTTTTGAAAAAGACAGGGCGTTGGCACGACGTTTTCAGCGTATCGACGTCGACGAGCCAACTGTTGAGCAAACCATCGATATTCTTAAAGGGCTTGTCTCCAGGTTTGAAGAACATCACAATATCAAGTATTCCAAGAAAGCGCTGGAAACTGCGGCTGAATTATCTGACAAATATATCAATGACCGACATTTACCGGATAAGGCCATTGATGTCATTGATGAGGCTGGTGCAGCAATGCAGTTGCTACCAAAATCCAAGCGAAAAAAATCAATCAGCGTCACTGATATTGAACATATCGTTTCCAAAATTGCCCGCATTCCACCTCGCAAGGTCTCCGTTTCTGATACCGAAGCACTGAAAACCCTTGATAAAGATCTGCAGTCGGTTGTTTTTGGCCAGGATGAGGCTATTGATGTGCTTGCATCTGCAATTCGCATGAATCGTTCCGGTCTGGGTACTGAGACAAAGCCGGTCGGTTCCTTCCTGTTTTCCGGACCCACTGGTGTGGGTAAAACAGAAGTTACCCGCCAGTTGGCAAGAATACTGGGACTTGAGCTGATTCGTTTTGATATGTCCGAATACATGGAACGGCATACCGTTTCAAGACTGATAGGCGCACCTCCCGGCTACGTTGGATATGATCAGGGTGGTTTGTTAACCGAAGAAATCAATAAACATCCGCATTCCGTTTTGCTGCTTGATGAGATTGAGAAAGCGCACCCGGATGTTTTCAACCTGTTACTGCAGGTTATGGATCATGGCACACTGACGGATAATAATGGCCGTAAAGCTGATTTCAGAAATGTCATCATTATTATGACTACCAATGCCGGTGCTTCTGAAATGTCCAGACCATCAATTGGCTTTGCCACACAGGATCACTCAAGTGATGGCATGGAAGCAATTAAGAAAATGTTCACGCCTGAATTCAGAAACAGGCTGGATAATATCATCCAGTTCAAACCGCTCGACGGAAAAACAATCGGTTTCGTTGTCGATAAATTCCTGTTCGAGCTAGAAGAGCAGCTTCACCAGAAAAAAGTTGCTCTGACGATAACGGAAGAAGTCAGAAAGTGGCTTGCTGAGAAAGGTTACGATGTTCTCATGGGTGCCAGACCGATGACCCGTCTGATTCAGGACGAAATCAAGAAACCTCTGGCTGAAGAACTGTTATTCGGTTCACTGGAAGAGGGGGGAAGTGTCAGGGTCAGTTTGTCCGAAGAGGGTAAGCCGGAATTTGAAATTGAGTCTCTAACTGTTCATTAATTGACAAACTGAACAGTCAGGAATCAATTGCGACCAAATTATCTTTCGCGGAATACGATTCGGCCTTTGGTCAGGTCATAGGGGGTTAATTCCACTTTAACTTTATCTCCAGTAAGAATGCGAATGTAGTGTTTTCGCATTTTTCCAGAAATATGGGCATTAACCACATGACCATTTTCCAGCTCAACTCTAAAAGTCGCGTTGGGTAAGGTTTCTGTAACAACGCCATCCAGTTCAATAAAATCTTCTTTTGCCATAATTAGACATTTCCAGCTAAAAAAACGCGGCAAATTATATCATACTGAATTAAGGTTTTTCCAATGACCTTCGTCAAATACCTGAATCGGCCGATATTGGGTCTTGTATCGCATTTTTTGACAGTCTTTAATCCAGTAACCCAGGTATAACCAATCCAAATCCAGTCTTTTTGCCAGCTCAATCTGGCAGAGAATGCCAATCACGCCCGGGCTCAGGCTCGAAAATTCAGGATCGAAAAAAGTATACAGAGCTGAAAGTGAATTTGGCTGCTGGTCGGTAATAGCAACCGCGAGCAAATTACCATCATATTTTATTTCAAGAAAAATCGTCTGACTCCAGGCTGAAGTCAGGAATTCCATATACTGTGACTCGGAGGATTCTTTCATGTCACTGTCCTGATGTCGTGCCTGGGTGTATTTCCTGTAAAGCTGGTAATGTTCAGGTTCAAATGATGCAGGTTTTTCAGTGCAACTCAGTTTATGTTGTGTATTTTTCCAGGCACGTTTTTGCGACCTGTTGGGTTTGAATTTTGCCACTTGCAGCCGGGTACTTTTACATTCATTACAATCATCACATGCCGGGCGATAAACGATATCAGCACTGCGCCTAAAGCCCATCGCCAATAGGAATTCATATTTCCTGGGTGAAAGCGGGTATTCAGGGTCAATGATGTGGTTACAACTCAACCTGTTCTCAAGATACGGGCATTCAGATGCAGTTGTTTGATAAAGATGTATTTCATTATCCATTGAGATTCACCAGCTCTGATATTTCTCAGAGATTAATCAACCTGGTATGGATTTATATCATAATCGGAAAACTGTTATTTTCGCCAATAAAATAAACATAACTTAAATAATCAGGAGTCATATAATTACAGGCATCTGATTACATTTCTTTCATTACATATGGGCTTAACATAAGCTAAAGTTAAAAGAATATGCATAAACTCCTTATTTCCTTCTGTCGCCACCCATGGGCGGTTCTGATATCGCTGCTGATTGTCAGTATCTTGGCTGCGTCCCAGCTGGAAAAAGTTAAGGTACAGATCTCTGCTGAGGATTTGCTTGTTCAAAATGACCCAGAACGGGATTATTACGACCGCATCATCGAAGAGTTCGGAGAAGAAAAGGTTATCCTGCTATACCTGTCCGACCAAAAACTGCTGGATAAAACCAAGCTGGAAGCTTTGCAGAAAGCGATTGAGCGCATCGAAACATTTGAGTTTGTCGCTAAAACAGAAAGCCTTTTTACGGTTCCTTACTTAAAAACTGTCGACGGTTACCTTAACAAGGATCCATACCTGGTTTCATTGCCGGAAAACGAGGAACAGTCTTCAGACCTGCTTTCTGCAGCCCTGAAAAATCCTTTTATACATAAAACGCTGTTATCTGAAGATGGCTCGGTAATGGCCGTTGCTATTATTCTAAAATCTGATCTTTCCGGTTTTACTGATGTGGAGATCACTGATTCCCTTAAGACAGTCACCGGGGAACTTGAAAAAAGTTACAGCAAGGCATTTACCGTTGGCTTTCAGCATGTTCGAACCGAGGTTGCCTCCCAGATACGTTCAGAGCAGGGCAGGTTACTGCCATTGGCTATAGCAGCTTTGCTGATTGCGCTCTTTTTGATGTTAAGACAACTGGTAGACATTCTCATCCCAGTTATGACTGCGGGTATCAGCATACTGTGGACACTTGGCGTCATGGGTTTTCTCGAAATTCCATTAAACGTTGTGACCTCAATGGTCCCCATCTTATTGATTATCGTGGGTTCAACTGAAGATATTCACTTGCTGGCCGAGTTTCGTCGCGGGCAACACGATGGTATGGAAAAGATCCGGGCCATTCGTAAGATGGCTGAGAAAATGGGCAGTATTGTATCCCTCACTTTTGTTACCACCTTTCTCGGTTTTCTGTCCATCACATTAAGCCAAATTGAAGTGCTCTGGCAGTTTGGTGTGCTGTCAGCCATGGCATTATTACTGAACTTTATTATCACAATTTCATTAATTCCGGCCGTGTTAAGAATTACCGGTGACTGGAAACTTGATGGTAAATCCAATTTACTGCATTCACCTGATGTCGAGCCTGAAAAGGCCAGATCATTTTTCATAGCGCTGCGCCGCTATCGCTGGCACATTGGAGCGGTTGTAATTGCCTGCTCCATCTATGCTTTCTATGGCATGCTTAATATCAAGGTCAACCATAATCCCATCGATAGCCTCAGCAGTGAGTCCGAGGTGCGCTCACATTTTGATAATGTTAATGAGCAACTTTCCGGCCTGGAATCAATGTCACTGGTAATTGACTCTGGAATTCAGGACACGTTTTTAAAAGTACGCTACCTTGAGCAGGCCAGGGAGATTCAGGATTTCATTAATCAGCAACCTGGTATCCAGTCGACAACCTCGTTCATGAATTACCTGTCACTGTTAAATGCCGCGTTCGATGAAATTGAAGAACCTTCCATGCCGGATACCGATGAAATCGTTAATGAACTGATGATCTTTCTGAAGTATGAACATGTGGAAAGCTATGTTTCAGAAGATTTCAGCAAGATCAGGCTTCTGGTCAGACATAATATTTCTTCAACATTCGAACTTAACCAGGTAGTTAATAATATTCAGCAATATATTGATGAAAATCTCGATCCTGGATTAACTGCCCGTTTAACCGGTAATTCAGTACTGACGATTTCAGCTACAAATGCCATGATCCAAGGCCAGCTACAGTCAATCATCTTGTTGCTGCTGATCATCCTTATCATTATTTCAATGCTGTTTCTCGACTGGAAAGTAGGTCTGATTGCGGTATTACCCAATATTTTTCCCGTTGTTATTTTATTTGGTTTCATGGGTATTGCCGAAATCCCACTGAATATTGGTACAACAATGGCCGCTGCAATAGCTATAGGTATTGCCGTTGATGACACAATGCACTTTATGTTGCGTTATAACAATGAACTTAAAACCAAGCGAAGTAAATATGCTGCCATGTATGAAACCATACACAGTGAAGCGTTACCTGTTTTAGCTACATCACTGGCACTTATATCAGGCTTTATGGTATTTGCTTTTTCTGATTTCGAACCGGTTGCGCAGTTTGGCTATTTAAGTGCGCTGGTTATCTTTGCTGCATTGATTGCGGACTTTGTTATTACACCGTTGGCAATTTCGACACTCAGGCTTGTTTCCCTTTGGGATATGATTTCCCTGACAGTGCGCAAGGAAGTCATTGAAAAAAGTGGTCTGTTTGATGGCATGAAGAGTTGGCATATTCGTAAGTTTATTCTTGCCAGTGCGGTACATTATTTTCATAAGGGCCAGCATATTTTCGACATCGGTGATGACAGCGATACGATGTACATGGTCATGCGGGGCAGGGTCAGAGTAATTCACGATTCAAAGTTGAAAATTGAAGGTATTGAAGAGTACATTGGTCCGGGGGAAGTTTTTGGTGATATTTCCATGTTTGCCAATACGAAAAGATTATCGCAGGCTGTTGCAACTGAAAAGACCAGTCTGCTGGTTCTGTCACGTGATGCCATCATGAACACGACTTACTTTCACCCTATTATAAGTGCACGCCTGTTTTACAATATTGCATCACATGTGAGTCATCGGTTTTCTACTCTGGTTCATACTGACGAACTGGGAAAAAAGCAGAAAAATAAAGATAAAGGAGAAATCCATGAAATTTAATTTTCTATTTTCAGTTGTATTCATATTCATAAGTACATCCGTGGTTCCGCTTTATTCCCTGGTCTATGCAGATAATGAACATTTTACATTCGCAATGCCTTTTTCAGGTGAAAAAGGCAACAAATATGAACTCGATCTGACTTTTCGTGATAATCAGGTTAAGAAATTTAACATCCCCCAGGACTGCGGTCAGATAATTAATGATGTGAATTACGGAATGTCCAATCCTATCAATATCCTCGATCGTAAACTCTGGCGCAAGGCCATCAATGATTGCAGGTATGTCATGATGGTTCATCAACATGAGGATGTTTCTCCTCAAACAGACTTCATTACCGGTTATGATTTTTATAATGCTCGACTGACTGATTTACCATTTGCCCAGAAATGTGTTGCAGAAGACAATGAGGAGTTTATCCAGCAATGCAAAAAACAACAGGTAGAAGAGGGTAAGCTGTTAATCGCATCTTATTTTCCGTTTCTTGAAATTGTAAAAAGTGACGATTCGATAATGACAGAAGACTGTCAATTTAAAAACGGTCTTTTTCGTGGTCGCCTGATAAGAACATCAGATGGCATCCGTTGCCAGCCAGATCGCAGGGCCAATGGCCTCAGGCTCCTTTCTGTTGATGTTGGTGATTTTAACAGCGATGGTTTTCTGGATGCTTTATTGCGCATTATGCCTATTGGCAGGGGCGTCAGTCGTTTTCCTGTCCTGATACCTCTCACCCGATTTGAAGAAAACAGCAGTTTCTCCGTATGTGAAGGGATTGCGCCAGAATTAATGAGTGATTTTTAATCGCTACCAATCAGAAAATCTCTTATTGATGTTTTTTGCATAGGTTTGATTAGCTGCGCATTTTTACCGGTTGATTCGCTAATTATCGATGCAAATTCATTGCGTGGTATTTCCCGGGCACCCAACGACTCAAGATGTTCTGAATAGACCTGACAATCAATAATATCAAAACCGTATGCGGATAATAATTTACATAAAACCAGGTAGGCGGCCTTCGACGCATTATCCATGCGGCTAAACATCGACTCCCCATAAAACACTGCGCCAATTGCGATACCATAAAGCCCTCCGACTAATTTCTTTTCAGACCAAATCTCAATCGAATGAGCATGTCCTGCCTGATGTAAATTATTGTAGGCGATGATCATTTCCCTTGTGATCCAGGTCTCTGTGGAATCAGAACGTGGTTCAGCGCAGGCCTTAATCACATCTAAAAATGCATTATCGACAGAGAAAAAGAAATTTTGCTTTCTTATGGCTTTTTTTAATGATTTACTGGCATGGAATTCGCTTGGAAACATTACCATTCTTGGGTTTGGCGACCACCACAAAATGGGTTCACCAATACTGTACCAGGGAAAAATGCCATGTCTGTAGGCATGTAACAGGCGTTTTTCAGATAAATCGCCACCGATAGCCAGCAGTCCATTGGGCTCGGTTTGCGCTTTTTCCAGCGGTGGAAAACTGTCAACATCGTCAAATGACTGTATAAAAGTGAGCATGGTTATTATTATATTGTTTTACTGAAAAGGATAAAAATCACATAAAGATGATTGAGGACAAGCTACAGCTATCAATGGGAACACCCCTGCAATTACAGCAGGAAGGCATTGAAAACCCATTCAGGTACAACGTTAAGTTACTGGGTTATTACCCAGGCAAGGGAATGATAGTTACCAATACCGAAAATAATGGTAAGACGGTATTGTTGACAAATGATACAAAATTAATTGTACGTTCTGTTCAGGGTGTCAGCTGCCAGGCTTTTCGGGTCAAAGTTGTTCAAACCAGCATGAAACCTTATCCGCACCTGCATTTAAGCTGGCCAGATGATGTTGAAATGACAACTGTGCGTGATTCCAGGCGCATTGAAACCAAGCAGCCTTCGCTGGTTCGAAATACCAGTTCACCTGATGGCAAGTACTATGAAGCAATGATAGTCGATTTAAGTGCCAGCGGTGCAAGAATTGCCACGCGAGTGCCCGTAGGACGGATGGATGAACTTATCGAATTAAAAATGCAACTGGAAGTCGCGGAACAGGACGAAACCCTGAAACTGATCGGTGTGATCAAAAGTGCTGATTTCAAACCAGATAACAAGCTGCCCCTGCATTACTATGGCCTGATGTTCCAGGGAATTAACCGTTTCCAGAAAATGGTACTTCACGGACATGTTGTCGAATCGGCAATGAAAGTGAAAATTTAGATGAAATATAAATAAATTTCCTTATAATCAGCCGCTTATGTTAAGCAGTATCAAAAACATGCCTTCAAATCGACTCGTAATCTATGCATTACTGTCGGTTTTTCTTTTGCAACCGGTAGTCACTTACCTGGCAGCGCCATGGTTTAACGTGCATGAAAATGGCATTGTTGAAGCCAGTTGTACTTTAAATGGTACCAAGTTTGAACCGCTTCCAGCAGATTCAGAGCTTGCAAAAATCCTTGCCGAAGATGAATTTTGCCCGGCCCTGGAATTACAGGATTTAGCCAGTTCTGTTCTTGAACTAGCCGCGCCGGATGTATTGCATTCCAGTTTGTATGTAATCGGCATGGTAGAGCAAACTGCTGGCCATCAACATCATTCTCTTCATTATTCATCCTATTCTTCGAGAGCACCTCCAGTTATTGCCTGATAACACATGATTTTCATCGAATTTTTGTCGCACGGCAGATTCGATTCTTACTAATTGTTATCCAGGAATTAAGCTCATGTATTTTCCTTTAAACCGACTGTCTTTGGCAGTCATGCTCGGCCTGTCTATTCAAACCGTACAAGCTGAAAAAATTTTAATGAGTCCTGTTGTAGTACAGGGCTCTAATGAATCTGAAACACCATTTACTGCATCATCCATCACTAAGGATGCTATACAGTTGAATCATCCGGCAACGGCAGATTCCGCTTCTCTGCTTTCCAATATACCGGGTGTTTCCATAAATCAAACCGGTGGAGTTTCCAGTTTTCCATCAATTCGTGGACTTGCAGATGATCGTTTGCGGATCAAGGTTGATGGCATTGACTTGACGGCCACCTGTCCCAATCATATGAATCCACCACTTTCATATATACCTCCAAGTAACATTGAAGTCATTGATGTGTATGCAGGGGTTTCTCCAGTAAGTCAGGGTGGGGACAGTATTGGAGGGTCAATCATTGTTCAATCAACACAGCCGGCATTTGCATCCTCTAATAAAGAAAAGACCGCAAGTGGCCAAGTTGGAACCTATTACCGTAGTAATAATAATGCTACTGGTGTTGATGTAAGTGCAGAAGCAGCTTCAGAAAATGCCAGTATTAAATACAGCGGTTCATGGAGCAAGGCTGATAATTACAAGGCTGGTGATGATTTTAAAAATGGTGTCATAGCTGGCCCTGGTCAGGATGATACTTTCACGGGCAGGCCGGGGCATACCGTTGCACTGGATGAAGTAGCCTCTACTGCCTATGAAACCCAGGATCATAGTCTGAATTTTGCCTATAAAAATGCTGACAGCCTGTTTGACGTGAAACTTGGTTACCAGAATATGCCTGAACAGCTATACCCAAATCAGCGCATGGACCTTCTTGATAACGAACAGAAACGAATAAATATTGGCTGGTTGGAACAATTCGGATGGGGAGAACTCGAAACCCGTGCTTATTACGAAACTGTTGACCACTTCATGGATTTTGGTCCTGATAAAAGGTATTGGTATGGAGGTATGTCCAATATGCCAGAACCCGGTTCACCCTGTTCACCTATTTCTGGCGGTATGATGGGATGTGCCGCAGGTATGCCAATGTACAGTGAAAGTGATACTGCCGGTTTAACCATGAAAGCAAATTATGAGTTATCTGAACTTGATATGTTGAAACTGGGTTTCGAGGCTCAACAATACAACCTTGATGATTATTGGACCCCCTCTGGAGCAAATATGTGGCCCAACACCTTCCTTAATATCAACAATGGTGAACGGGACCGTTATGCATTGTTTGCAGAATGGGAAAGTCAGCAAAATGAAAAATGGGTTACCACTGCTGGTATCCGTTATGAACATGTTGTTTCAGATGCCGATGATGTAAACGGCTATGCTGACTCTAATGGCATGGCTCCTATGTTCAACTATCAAAAACGCGATTCCGATGCTTTTAATGCCCGTGATCATAAAAAGACTGACAACAATATTGACTTAAGTCTGCTTGCAAATTATCAGCACGATGAAGAGCTTGATATGGTCTTCGGTCTTGCACGAAAGGTACGCTCGCCTAACCTGTATGAACGCTATACCTGGTCAACCTGGCAAATGGCTGCATTCATGAATAATTTTGTCGGTGACGGTAATGGTTATGTTGGTAACCTCGATTTAAAACCGGAAACAGCCTATACAATTTCCTCAACATTTGACTTTCATAATGAAAGCCGCGAATGGGTAGTCAAACTAACACCATTTTATACCTATGTTGAAGACTATATTGATGCTGTGCCTGTTGGTGCTTTCACTCCAAATAACTTTAATGTACTGCAATATGAAAACCAGTCGGCTCGTTTATATGGAATTGATTTGTCTGGTGAAATGTCATTAGGTAGAAACAGCTGGGGTGACTGGAAATTGTCAGCTTTAGTAAATTACACCAATGGCGAAAACCGTGATACCGGAGATAATCTTTATAATATTATGCCTTTGAATGGTAAATTGACTTTAAACCAGGTACACAAAGGCTGGGATAACAGTCTCGAATGGGTTGTTGTCGATAATAAAGATGATGTCAATTCGGTACGCAACGAAATAGAAACTGCTGGATATGGCCTGTTAAATTTACGTGCCAGTCATGAATGGGATACAGTTACCATAAACTTTGGTGTGGATAATATCTTTGATCGGTTGTACGACTTACCAACTGGTGGTACCTATGTTGGTCAAGGGTCAACCATGACAAAAAACCCAGCGAGGAATCCACCTGCGTGGGGAACAGCAGTTCCTGGAATGGGGCGTTCGATTTATGCTGGTGTTAGAGTCAATTTCTAATATTGCATATTTGATATAGGTAATAACACAATCATGTTAAGCGGATTACAGAAATTGACCTTTTCAGTCTCCGTGATCGCTCACGTGATTGTGTTTTATCCCTACGCTACAGAAATCAAGCAGCCATCGGTACAACCCAAAACGCTTTCTTTCTCATTAGTCAGGCAGGTTTCACAAAATGTCCCTCCAGAATTATCACCTGATCCAGTACCTGATTCAGTGCCAGTTCCAAAACCAGATCCAGTCTCACAATCTGAAGAATTCAATGAAAAGCAGCCAGAATTAAAACAATCAGAACAATTAAAGCAGGAGAAAATTGTTCAAAATGAAACCAAAAAAAATGAAAGTGTAAAAAAAGTTCCTGAAAACTCTTCAAACAAGCTAACAATACTAAACCCAAGACAAAGACAAAACCAAAGACAAAACCTGAACTTGTTGCCAAGAAAACTGAAGCGGTCAAAAATGAAATATTACAGGCCAAGTCAAAATTTGATGATCTGATTTATGATGACCAGGTTGCTAAAAAGATTAATACCGAACCTGTCAACCAACAGGTGAGACAGGATTATCTCCTTGAGCTAATCAATAAAATTAACGCGAACAAGTATTATCCTAAAAAGGCGAAGCGCCGAGGATGGGAAGGGCAGGTCAAATTGAAGTTTTCAATACTGCCAACAGGAGAAGTCAGCGATATCGAAATACTTGAATCCTCGAATTACAAGCAACTGGATAAAAGTGCGCTAAGGGCTATTTATGACTCTCAGCCCTTTGATCCAATCCCTGCACACCTTGGTCTTACCCGGCTGGATCTGGAACTTCCTATCGTTTACCAGTTAAACTAAGCCGTAAACTTTAAGTCGCTTTAAGTGGTTTTAATCAGGCTCTATAATCACGTTTATCACTCATTCTTTTTTACAGCCGAATTGAAGCAATTTGTTTTTAAAAGCATTCCAGTTTTCCTGGTACTGCTCATGTCAGTACCAATGTCGTTGTTTGCGCGCGAGAAAGTAACACTTCAACTGAAATGGACACACGCTTTCCAGTTTGCCGGTTATTATGCTGCCCTTGAGAAAGGTTATTATGAAGAGGCAGGGCTGGATGTAGAAATCCTTGAGGCTGGCCCCGGCATTGACCCTGTTGAGAGAGTAGTCTGGGGTGATGCTGATTTTGGTGTCGGTACAAGTAGTCTGCTTCTTTCCCGGCATCGAAATATGCCAGTTGTTGCACTGGCAGTCATATTTCAGCACTCACCCCAGGTCTTAATTACCCGACATGATATTACCGAGAACCAGCTTTCAGGTATAGCTGGTCGAAAAGTTATGATTGAGCCTCATGCCGATGAGTTATTCGCCATGCTCAAAAAAGAAAAAATCTCCAAAGAGCAACTAAATATCATTGAACATTCGTTTGATCCAAATGACCTGATAGAAGAAAGGGTCGACGCAATGTCAGCATACATGACCTATGAAACCTGGTTTTTGGACAATGCCGGTTTTAATTACAATATATTCACCCCCAGGTCATCCGGTATCGACTTTTACGGGGATAATCTTTTTACCTCAGAGACGATGTTAAAAAAGAACCCGGAAACAGTTAAAAAATTCCTGAATGCAAGTCTGCGAGGCTGGCGCTATGCCCTGGATAACACGGATGAAACCATTAAATTAATCAGAAATAAATATTCAGATATATTGCCTGTTGAGTTTTACCAATATGAAGCCTTCCGTATGAAGGAACTGCTTCAGCCTCAACTTATCGATGTCGGCTATATGAATCTGGATAGATGGCAACATATTGCCGACACCTACGCTGAATTGGGTTTGTTGCCTGAGAACTTCTCACTTGACGGTTTTATTTACAAAATAAATTACCAGGATGAGATAAATAAAATATACCGGTATCTGTTTATCTCGCTGGGTATACTCTCGATTGTTGTAATGATCGCTTATTATATTTTCAATATTAACCAGAAATTGAAAAAAGCATCTCTAAAACAGCGTGAAATTGAGAAACACCTGAGAGCAAATGAATCACGACTTAAATTCATGTTTGAAACTACCCCGGCTGCAATTATTGTTTGGAAGGAAGGCGGGGTGATCACGGATTGGAACAAACAGGCAGAAAAACTTTTTGGCTGGAAAAAATCCGAAGTTATTAATGAAAGTTTCATTGATTTTATTATGCCGGAAGATATCAAAAGTCAGTGGTCAAATAATGTTCATGAATTACTTGAAAAAAACCACCTGCCAGAGTCCATTAACGATAATCTAACAAAAGATGGCAGAACCATTACCTGTCAATGGCTTAACAGCTGGTTGCCCCAAATTCCAGAAATACCTGAGACATCAGAAATTTCAGGGGCTATGTCTTCACAGGAAGCACAGGGCCAAAGCCGTGAAATGATATCCCTGGCAATAGATATTACAGAGCGTAAACGCCTTGAAAAAGAAGTTGAAAGACTTGCATTTTATGACCCGTTAACCAACCTTGCCAACAGACGATTACTACTTGACCGACTGGATCATGCCTTAGCCCTGAGCAAACGACATAATTATTATGGTGCGCTTTTATTCCTTGATTTAGATAATCTGAAGCCTATTAATGATACCCATGGTCATAAAGTAGGTGATGTCCTTATCTTGAAAACTGCTGAAAGATTAAAAACAAGCCTGCGTAAAACTGATACGGTTTCCCGCTATGGTGGTGATGAGTTTGTCCTGGTAATTGACAATATTGCCGATCAACATGACAAGGCTCTACAGGAAGCGCTCGCTGTTGCTGACAAAATTAGGGGAGAATTGGCTGTTCCCCATGATATTGATCTTGCCACTTACCCTGGCATTGATCTTGATGACCAGCCTCAACTCAAAAGTATTCAGACAACCGTTAGTATCGGTCTGACCCTGTTTCATGGTCAATTTCATAATAAAGAACAGTTGATTCAGTTTGCAGATGCCGCAATGTATGAAGCCAAAAACTCGGGTAAAAACAGAATAAAAATTCACCATGCAGAGTTTTGAACGCTTCAATTAAGTGCAATTGAAATAGTCGTTGGTAATCGTTTTCCGGTTTTCTGCTATAAATATAAGTAAAGATGTAAATTTCAACTATCCATAACAATGACGAAACTGAAAAATATTATTCTGTGGCTTATTGCTTTGCAGCTATTCCTGCCCGTCAATATTGTATTTTCAAGTCCCAATCAACAGCAAACATATAAAACCACCTATAAAATAGGTGTGCTTGCCTACAAGGGCAAAGAAGACGCGATAAGAAAATGGTCTGCTCATGCAGGCTATCTCAATCGGAAAATTTCCCAGCTGAAATTTGAGATAGTACCTTTATCTTACAAAGAAGATGAAATGACCAACGCGGTTAAGTCTAAGCTTGTTGACTTTATCATTACAAATCCCGGGCATTTCACTGAATTGCAGCTTGATGGTCATGTCGTACATTTAGCCACACGAAGAGTTGAGGGTCCGCTTGGAATCCTTGATAAATTCGGTGGAACGGCTATTGCTCAGGCCAATCGTACTGACCTCAACAGTTACAGTGATCTTGTTGGAAAAAAAATCCTGATCCCCTCAAAATCCAGTCTGGGTGGTTGGCAGGTTCATTTAAGAGAGGGGTTATTTCAAAACATAGACCTGCGAACAGATGCTGAAATTGTTGAATTAAAAAGCCATGTCAAAGTGATAGAGGAAATTCTTAAAGGAAATGCGGATGCTGGATTTATTCGCTCTGACTTGATCGAAGAACTGGACCATAAAAGAAAGCTTGATCCCAAATCACTAAAAATCATCCATCCGGTCAATTTTGTAGGTTATCCATATCGTCTCAGTACCCGCCTGTATCCTGAATGGCCGTTTGCCATGGTTGTCGGTGTAAATCCTGAGCATGGGGCATGGGTATTGCACGCTTTACTTGAAATGAATAGAAGAGATCCGGCGGCAATAGCAGCTAACTTACACAGCTGGACAATTCCCGGTAACTACAGTGAAGTTAACGATTTATTCTTTCAGGCCAATCTTGGCCCATACAAAAAAGAAGCTCTTGACGCATTTGCAGTTTTAAATATTTACTGGAAAGAACTTCTTATTGTTATTTCCATTTTTATAATTTCTTTACTCTGGTTTGCCCTGAAAGCTTCCAAGGCAAGACATGAAATGATTCATGAAAAGTTCGAAAGACAGATTGCTGAAAGATCAAACATAGAAAAAAGTCAGTTTTTAGCAAATATGTCTCATGAACTGCGTACCCCGATGCATGCAATCATCGGGTTTACCAACATTGCCTTAAAAAATTCAAATGACGAGAAAATCCATCATTACCTCGATAATATTCATTTAAGTGCAAACAGACTGACTAATTTACTCAATGACCTGTTGGACCTTTCCAAACTTGAAGCCGGAAAAATGAATATTGAACTGGCTGACCATGATGTAGTTGAAATTATCAAAGATTCAATCTCTGAAATTGGCAGCCTGCTCGAAGAGAAGAATCTTAATATTCATTTTGACAGTGGTAGTCCCGTTATCTGTAAAGTTGATAAAAAACTCTTTACACAGGTGATTTTGAACCTGCTATCCAACGCGATTAAATTCAGCCCTGAAGATGGAAAGATATCGATAAATATAATTCGAAAAAAATCTAAAAAATTAAATAATGTCGCGGAGACAGTTGAAATAACTGTCCAGGACGAGGGAATGGGAATTCCAAAAGACCAGTTGGAGCTGGTTTTTGATCAATTTGAGCAAAGCTCAAATACAAACTCGAATGCAGGGGGTACAGGTCTGGGTCTGGCGATATCGAAAAAGATAATCGAAAGCCATAACGGTTTGATATGGGCTGAAAGCCCACCCGAAGGCAAAACCTTCGGGGCAGTTTTATATATTCAGTTGCCGGCCATCAACTCATAGCCAAAAAGTGAACGGGCTTGATTAAGGCTGATTCCGTTTAGCGTTATTCCTGCGCATCAAGGAATTTTTCAGCATCCAGCGCGGCCATACATCCCGTTCCAGCGGATGTGATTGCCTGTCGGTAAACATGGTCCATGACATCGCCGGCAGCATAAACACCTTCGGTTGAAGTCATCGTTGCATTGCCATTCGAGCCGCTCTTTACCTTCAAATATCCATTTTCCATGTCTAGTTGACCAGCAAACAGGTCGGTGTTCGGTTTATGGCCAATGGCAATGAATATTCCTTGAAGATCGATATCCCTTGTCGTGCCATCCTGGGTGCTTTTAATACGCATGCCAGTTACACCGGTATTATCTCCGAGCACCTCATCCAGCGTATTGTTCCATTCAATTGTGACATTGCCGTTCTTTTCTTTTTCAAAAAGCTGTTTTTGCAGAATTTTTTCTGCCCTGAGGCTGTCACGACGATGCACCAGTACCACTTCTGAAGCGATATTGGACAGGTACAAGGCTTCTTCTACAGCAGTGTTGCCTCCGCCAATTACAGCCACTTTCTGGCCACGATAAAAGAAACCATCGCAGGTTGCACAGGCTGATACACCTTTGCCTTTGAAAGCTTCTTCGGAGGGCAGGCCAAGATACTGGGCTGAAGCACCCGTGGCGATAATAAGTGCATCGCAGGTGTAGACGCCGGAATCGCCTGTCAGCGTAAATGGACGCGAGGTTATTTCAGCCTTGTTGATGTGATCGAAAATGATTTCAGTATCAAACCTTTCAGCATGTTTGAGCATTCTGTCCATCAACTCTGGTCCCTGAACACCTTCATTATCGCCGGGCCAGTTATCAACATCAGTAGTGGTAGTTAACTGACCACCCTGTTCCATGCCGGTTATTAAAACAGGATTCAGGTTAGCCCTGGCAGCATAGACTGCAGCAGTATAGCCGGCAGGGCCGGAACCCAGGATGAGTAAAGGAACGTGTCTGGTTTCGCTCATGGAATTTTCTCCAATAATTGGTTTTTATCTATCAGCCTTTTATGAAAAACTGCCGAAACGAAAAAATTAAAAAGCCTGGAATGAGCAGGCTCATAATTAGATGAATTAACGTGACTGAGCAGCTGGATTTTTCTTAAAATAATTAATCAATTCTAATCCATTCGACAGGAACGGAACAAATGAATATAGGTATTCCCAAAGAAATAAAACCACTTGAAGGACGTGTGAGTTTGACACCGGATGCCTGCCATCAGCTGGTTGAAGCCGGCCATATCGTCTTTGTTGAAGAAAATGCCGGAGTATTGTCTGGCTATTCAAACTCGGATTACCAAAAGGCTGGGTGCAGAATCGAAGCAACTGCCACAGATCTTTATGGAAATGCTGAACTGATCGTCAAAGTTAAAGAGCCAATTGAAGCCGATCTCAATTATCTGAAAAAGCATCACCTTCTGTTCTGCTTTTTGCATTTAGCTGCTGAAACAGCGCTGATGTCAAAACTACGTGATATCGGCCTGACCGCGATAGCCTTTGAGACGGTCCAGTCAAAAAATGGTGAATTGCCACTGTTATTACCGATGAGCGTTATAGCGGGACGTCTTTCAGGCCAGATTGGGGCCAACCTGTTATATGAAACCGAACAGGGCAAGGGGATACTGCTAGGCGGAATTCCAACAACTGAAAGGGGCAATGTGGTTGTTTTGGGTGCCGGAAATGCCGGTGCTGCTGCAGTTGATGTTGTTGCCTCTCTGGGGGCAAATGTAAAAGTATTTGATCTTAGTAGCCAAAAACTTAGCGCGTTACAGTCAAAATATGCCAACGTAACCGGTTTAAAGCCCAATCTTCGCCAGCTTCAAAATGCTGTTTCCAGTGCAGACCTGCTGATTGGTGCTGTCCTGGTAGCCGGGGCAAGGGCGCCCGTGCTGGTTTCTGAGGCAATGATAAATGCGATGCAGCCTGGCAGTGTTGTAATCGATATTGCCGTAGACCAGGGAGGCTGTATTGCAACGACACATGCCACTAACTATTTAAATCCGACTTACCAGGTCAACGGCGTGACCCATTTTGCTGTAACCAATATGCCCGGGGCTGTGCCCAGGACTTCAACCCAGGCACTCTCTGCCGCCATTTTGCCATTTGTTGAAAAGCTTGCTGAAGGCCAACTTGAGCAATCTGAAGAGTTAATCGCCGGAATTAATATTCGTCATGGTGAAGTCGTGCATCCTGCATTGGTTCCGCTCGCATGATAGTATTTAAAATGTTTATTGTTTAATGCTTTAATTCTGGGTTAGACTTGAAAAAATACTGATAAAATAAATAGTTACATTTGTTTATTAAACTTTATTCTATAAAACTACCGAAGTGTCCGTAAATCAATTACATGCCCACAGCCGCTTAAGGGAACTTGCCTTTTGGATAGTCACGGCCATCGGGATTTATTTCCTGATGTCACTGTTTACCTATTCCAGTGATGATCCAGGCTGGTCATACATAGGCCAGAGGACAACCCCGGAAAACCTCGGGGGTGTCACAGGTGCCTGGCTGTCCAGTGTTTTTCTCGGCATATTCGGCTTTCTGGCCTACCTGTTTCCAGTCATGATTATCTGGAGCGCCTGGTTGATTTTCAAAGAGCGAAACCCTGACGATACGGTCAATTACTGGCTGGTTGGATTGCGCTGGTCCGGTTTTCTCCTGACTGTCGCTGCTGGTAGCAGCCTCGCGGCAATGCATATTCGGGCTTTTGGTACCGGGTTTCCTGAAGGTGCCGGGGGACTTCTCGGTAAGGCACTTGAATCCTCGCTGACCGACGCGTTCAGTTCAGCCGGTGGCAGTTTACTGTTGCTGGCAATATTTCTTGGCGGCTGGACACTTTTCACCGGTGTTTCCTGGTTCACTGTTATGGATAAAATCGGTGAATGGGTACTTTGGCTGGCTGACAAATCACAGCTTTTACTCAACCGTTTTGATGAATATCGCGATGCCCGAATGGCTCGTAAACAGCGCACAGAAACTGTACGTCAAAACGTTGAGAAAAAGAAAAAGCGCAAGCCGCCCAAAATTGAACCCAAGGCAGTCAAGGTTGAACAAAGCATACGTGTTGAAAAAGAAAAACAGGTGCCTTTATTTGAACCTGAGCCAAATGCTGAACTGCCACCCCTATCATTACTCGACCCACCATCCGGTACCACAATTGAGCATTCTGAAGAATCGCTTAAGGCGATGTCACAGTTACTTGAACTGAAGCTGGCAGATTTTGATATCACTGCACAGGTTGAATCTGTAAGTCCAGGCCCGGTTGTTACGCTATACGAACTTCAACTGGCTCCGGGAACCAAGGCCAGCAAGGTTACCGGTATTGCCAATGACCTGGCCAGGGCGCTTGCGACCATCAGTGTCCGCGTTGTTGAGGCTATTCCGGGCAAACCGGTTATCGGTATTGAAATACCGAACGAACACAGGGAAACCGTATACTTAAGCGAAGTATTACGCTCTCAGGAATATGACAAGTCAAAATCACCTCTAACCATTGCACTTGGTAAAGATATTGGTGGTCAGCCTGTTATCGCCAATCTTGAAAAAATGCCGCATGGACTCATAGCCGGTACTACCGGTTCCGGTAAATCTGTTTCGATTAATACCATTATTCTGAGTCTTTTGTTCAAATCCCGTCCTGATGAAGTTCGGCTTATTATGGTTGACCCGAAGGTTGTTGAACTTTCCGTCTACCAGGATATTCCTCACCTTTTAACACCAGTTGTTACTGATATGAAAGAAGCTGTGAATGCTCTGCGCTGGTGTGTTATGGAAATGGAGCGTCGTTACAAGCTTATGGGGGCTCTTGGTGTAAGAAACATTTCAGGCTACAACAAAAAGATCGAGGAAGCCAAAGCCAAGGGTGAACCGATCAAGGATCCATTCTTTAAACCAGACCCATTACTCTATGGCGAAGGTGATGAATTGCCTGAACCACCCGACCTGGAACCAATCCCATACATCGTTGTAATCGTCGATGAGTTTGCCGACATGATGGCGACTGTCGGCAAGAAAGTCGAAGAACTGATTGCCAGGCTGGCGGCCAAAGCGCGTGCTGCGAGAATTCACCTCTTGCTGGCTACACAGCGACCTGATACCAACGTCATAACCGGCCTGATCAAATCAAATGTTCCAACCCGCCTGGCATTCCAGGTGTCTGGCAAGACAAACTCAAGAATTATTCTTGACCAGATGGGTGCTGAGCAGTTGCTTGGACGGGGTGACAGTCTTTACCTTGAAAACGGCAAAAACAATTTAAAACGTGTTCATGGTGCTTTTGTCAGTGATGATGAAGTGCATCGCGTGGTTGAAACACTGAAGCAAATGGGACAGCCCAATTACATTGAAGAGATTGTTCAGGAACCATCCGAAGCCATTCCTGGTCTATCACCTGAGGCCTCCGGTGCTGACGTCGAAGATGCTGATCCATTATTCGATGAAGCCGTTAAAATTGTCACAGAATCACGTAGGGCATCGATTTCCGGTGTCCAACGTCGCCTCAAAATTGGCTATAACAGGGCGGCACGTATGATTGAGGAAATGGAACGTATTGGCATCGTCACACCGCCAGAAACCAATGGTAACCGCGAAGTTTTGGCACCTCCACCTCCCGAAGCCTGATTGAGTTAATCATTCCATCTATGAAGTACCTGGTTACATTTTTTCTCCTGATATCATCCGCTTTTGCCGGGCAGGGCCCAGATAAACTCAGGGGGTTCCTGAGCAGTATTGATGTTTTGTCCGCCAGGTTTGAACAATCCATTTTGAACATGGAATCCGGTGAGGCCGGACGCTTTCAGGGTATGCTGTATCTCTCCAGACCGGGCAAATTTCGCTGGGATTATACCGAGCCTTATGAAAAACAAATTCTGGCTGATGGTGATACGGTTTATGTTGTTGACACCGATCTGGATCAGATTACTTACGTTTCCCAGGATAGAGCGTTAAAGGGCACACCTGCCAGTATCCTGGTAGAGCAGGGTGATCTTAACGAACGATTTGAGGTTATCGATATTGGTGAAAGCCAGGGTATGGACTGGGTGGAATTATTGCCACGTGATGAAGAAAGCCAGTTCACCAGGATCCTGATCGCATTTTTGAGTGATGATATCCGAAGAATGGAAATTTCTGACAAGTTTGGCCAAATAACCCGTTTCCAGTTCTATGATATCGAGCAGAATCCTGAACTTGAAAAAGATTTTTTCAAATTTAAAAGCCGACAGGGTTTTGATCAGTTTGGTGACTTTTAATGGCATCCGATCAGTTTGACGATCTGTTTGAACTGTCTGATAACAATAATTTTCAGCCACTAGCAGACCGTATGCGTCCTGAGACGCTCGATCATTTTTTTGGCCAGTCTCACATGATTGGAGACAGCAAACCATTACGTGAAGCCATATTGGGTGATCACCTGCACTCAATGATTTTCTGGGGACCACCGGGTACCGGAAAAACCACCCTGGCAAAACTTATTGCCAATCATTCAGGTGCCTATTTTCACAGTCTTTCTGCCGTATTAAGTGGCGTCAAGGATATACGTGAAGCTGTGGCGATTGCCCGAAGAATCAAATCAGAGCAGGGTAAACGCACTATTCTGTTCATTGATGAAGTACACCGTTTTAATAAATCCCAACAGGATGCTTTTCTTCCCCATGTTGAAGACGGCACCTTTGTTTTTATTGGTGCAACCACAGAAAACCCTTCGTTCGAACTGAATAACGCACTGCTGTCACGTTCACGTGTATATACGCTTAAATCCTTAACCGCTGATGATCTTGCCGGTATTCTAAACAGAGCCTTGTCTGATGAACAAAATGGACTTGCCGAGAAGCATCTGCAAATTGATGAAGAAGCGCTAATGCTTTTAGCCCAGGCTGCTGACGGAGATGCACGAAGAGCTTTAAGTTTGCTCGAAATTGCAGCTGACCTGGCTGAACAGGGCAAGGTTTCTATTGATATCGTAAAAGAAATTGTTTCCGGCAGTCACCGACGTTTTGATCATGGCGGTGATCTTTTCTATGAACAGATTTCAGCTTTGCATAAATCGGTGCGCGGATCTTCTCCTGATGCCTCACTTTACTGGCTGTCTCGAATGCTCGATGGTGGTTGTGATCCACTTTACATCGCTCGAAGGGTTTTACGCATGGCTTCCGAGGATATCGGAAACGCTGACCCAAGGGCTTTGGAAGTGGCATTAAATGCCTGGCAGGTACAGGAGCGCCTGGGAAGCCCTGAAGGTGAACTCGCAATTGCTCAGGCAGTTGTCTATATGGCCTGTGCGCCAAAGAGCAATGCGGTTTACTCTGCTTTTAAAGCCTCCATGAAAGATGCAAAGGAAAAGGGCAGCATGGAAGTACCGGTTCATTTACGTAATGCGCCAACCAGGCTTATGAAAGAACTGGGCTACGGTCATGAATACCGTTACGCTCATGATGAGCCTGAAGCTTATGCTGCTGGAGAAACTTATTTCCCGGATGAAATGGGAGAGCAGTCCTACTATCATCCGGTTGACCGGGGTCTGGAGATCAAGATAGCCGAGAAGCTGGCGTATTTGCGATCACTGGATAAGAAAGCACGGAATCAATAAACTATTCGAAACGATCCAAAACCTTTTTTGAAGACGCCGTGAAAGCATCCATGCTGGCTCTACTTTTTCATCCATGAAAAAGACGCTTCAAAAAAGCTCATTGGATCATTTCTTACTTAATGGATAAAAA
>CALAZS010000088.1 GCA_937926265.1 uncultured Gammaproteobacteria bacterium | reverse complement strand
TCCTGATATTATTAGGCTTCTTTAACCCACTCGGTCAAGGCGTCAATGAGTTGCTGAGCCTGGTCAGGACTTGAGATATTAAACTTGGATTTCTGCTGGTATTCGCCATTGCGTTTCTGGTAGCGACGGATTGAATACTTGTCTTTACCGTATTCTTCCTTGCTGCGGTTCCATTCGCGGTAGCGAAAAATGATGGTCGTCCAGGCACCTTTTGAGAGTATTTTCTTATCGAGTTCATCTACGACATTAATACCGTCTTCCTGGTAAGTAACGCTTAGTTCATCAGGTGTTGTAGCCATAATTTTCTTTAATTTTCCTTATTTTGATTGTTCTGAGAATGCTATAGAAACTGGTTATTCATGGGCGCCATTGCTTTTCAGCAATGTAATCAGATCCATGTTGTTTAGTGTCGTAGCCAGGTTGAGCGGTGTCCTGCCCTGTTTATCAGCAAGATTAACATCTGCGCCACTGGCAATAAGCTGCTTGGCTGTCAATCGCTGCTCGTTTGTAACTGCGATCATAAGAGGTGTCAAGCCATCACTGTTGGTAGTGTTAAATTCTGCACCCTGCCTGGCGAGAAATCGATAAACATCCCGGTCGTGATTGTTTGCATTAACCGCAATGAACAGCGATCGGGTGGCATCAAATTCTGCATTGAACTTGTTAATCAGTAATTCAGAAAGCTGGATTCTGCCGTTTAGAATTGCCAGGTCCAATGGTGTCTGCCCAAAATTATTGAGCTGATTGACGTTGGCGCCATTTTTCATTAGCAGTCGGGCAATAACGATCTTGCCGTTCCTGGCAGACTCATGCAGCGGCGTTTGACCATCAATATCGATCTGGTTGATATCCGTGCCCCAATGGACATGGCGGTCGACCTGGTCAAGGTCACCGCGTTTAATGGCGACGTATAAACCCACGGTCGGTTTGTCAGGTTGAGAACATCCTGTTAGCAGGCTTGTAGATAAAAAGGTAATCATAAAGGCATTTAAAAAGAAAACTAAAAAGCCGGCAGGTATCTGCCTGATAAGTAACCGGGAAAAGATCTGAGGTTTTTTCATAATCCTTATATCATCGCAAAAAAACGGCTGGAGGACTATGTATAATAGCCGGACTTATTTTGATGAAGTCCAGTTCCGGCAAAGTCCGGTAAACCCCAGTAAACCCCAATAAACTCAAGTAAAACTCGGTAAAGATTTGTATGCTGAAAAAAATTCTTTTAACAGCCCTGGTAATTTTTGGCGCCTACCTTTTTATTCGCTGGCGACAGAAAAAAGCACCCATGGTGGCGGCTGAAGTCCAGCCTTCAAAGCAGAACAATGCAGTCTATTACCTGGCTGGGGCTGTGATCACGCTGATGATCGTCTCAGCTGTATTGTGGTTTTACTATACCTTGAACTGATCCACCAGTTCGCTCAAACGTGATGAAAGCTGAAACAGCTCCTGGCTGAGTTCGTTGACCTTCTGCGCATCTGTTGAGGTCGACTCGGCGATCTGGCTGATGCTGTTGATATTGCGTGAAACATCTTCGGTAACCAGGCTTTGCTCCCTGGCGGCATTAGCCATCTGGTTATTCAGGGATTTAATCTCCCCAACCTGGTTGGCAATGGTTTGCAGGGAATTACCGGCAGCTTCAATCTGGTTGCCACGGTCAGAGGCGCTTTCACGGGCTCCACTCATGGTCTGCACAGCCTGCTTGGCATCTGCCTGAAGCTTTTCGATCAGATCCTGGATTTCCTCGGTGGATTCATGCGAACGGTTTGCCAGTGTCCTTACTTCGTCGGCAACTACCGCAAAGCCTCTACCTGATTCACCTGCACGTGCAGCTTCGATGGCGGCATTAAGTGCCAGTAAGTTGGTTTGTTCGGCAATGTTTCTGATCACATCGAGAACATGCCCGATTCCCTGTGAACGGCTGTCCAGTTGGTTGATCACATCTGAGGCTTTTTCGATTTCGGAAATCAGCTGGTGAATACCGTTGACGGCGTTTTCAGTCATTGATTTGCCATTGGAGGTTTCTTCATCAGCGGATACGGAGGCTTCTGAGGTGCGGGTGGCACTGCTGTTCACTTCTTCAGCGCTGGCAGAAAGTTCGGTGACCGCGGTTGCCACGCTGTTTGTTTCGGTCAGCTGCGAATATGCAGCGTTGTAAGTCACTTCAGAAACTTTTGAGATCTCGGTGGCCGAACCGGTTACCTGCTTTGCTGTTTCAATAACGGCACTGATACTTTCCTGCAGGCGCTCAAGCATTTTGTTAATGGAAACCGATAAAAGACCTATTTCATCCTGGCTGTTAACCGGCAGGCGGTTGGTAAGATTACGCGTCTCTTCGGTTTCATGCATGATTTCACGTATCTTCAGAATTGGTTTGACCAGTACAGAACGCAGTAACCACATAATCAGTATGATACTGGCGATAAACAGGCCGGTATTGATGGCGGTTATTGAGAAAATGGTATGTGAAACCTGGTCATCGATATGCTTTAAAGAGAAGGTGGCTTTTACGGCACCAATAACGGTGCCTTCAGGTACTACGTGGCACTGCAGGCAGTTGGTGCCGCGGTAATCCTTGCTGGCAATGAGTGGAATCCAGGTGGAAAGCTCACGGCCATCATCGGTGTTACGCATAATCTGAAAGCGCTCACCGTTGAGAGATCTTCTATCTTCAGGTGACTCTGGCAGCTCACCTTCGAGACCTTCACCAAAAGTGTCAATAATACTCTGGGCCCGTAAAATGGTGACATGCTTTACGCCGGGTGCTTCCAGCATCTTGTTTTTGAGAATATTTCTCTGATGGGTGGTGCCGGTCAGCATCATGGTGTTGACGCCATCAAAATAGGTATTGGCGATATCATCAACCTTTTCACTGGCGAGTTCTTCAACCAGTTGTCTCTGGCTGGAGTTCAGAAACAAACCTGAAGCGATTAGCAGGACCAGAAATGTAATGATCAGGGCAATGAGTATCTTTGTCTGGATGGTGAGTTTCTCAAAGTTCATCTAGCTTTAGCCTGTGGTTATTATTGACTTTTAATAACTAGTATAGATTATTGTTTTAATTGCTAAAGAATGTCAGAGACCGAAGTTAAAGGCAACAGATAAACGCAATTCCCTGCTCTGATTTGTAGCGACTTCATGCGGCACTTCTGGTCGGAACATCACAATCTGTCCTGCAACAGGGGTGATTCTGATTATTTTGTCCTTACTGTGAATCTGATTGTGAATCAGCAGGTCACCTGAATCAGGTGGTGCCGAGATGTAATAAACGGCTGAAAGTTTTTCCTCGTACTCTTCATGCGTATGCAGACTGGTGTTGTTTCCCGGTTGCATGGCGTTAAACCAGAACCCGAATTTTAGCGTTTCTATATCCTCAGCGAGAATTTGGCCGGCATAGAATTTCACCATATCAGTGACAGATTGCAGACTTGGAATGTTTTCAATATCGATATAGGTGTTTTCGAAGCGACCATTGAAAAAGTGAGTCTGACGACAATTGCCTGAGGCAACTGCCTGCTGGTGTTGTTCTATGAGGGTCGCATTAACCGGGCCAGAATCTATCAGGCTACCCTGGTAAACAGGCGGTGTTTCCTTAAGACCGGAATATTTATCAGAATATTTATGGTGGGAACGGGCTGGCATGAAGCTTTAAAAATAAAAAAGCATCCCGAAGGATGCTTTAAGAAAAAAGCAGGGGATTAAAATTAACCGCCAATATTGGCACTTAAATATGCATCAACTTTTTCTGAATTTACCTGTCCACCCTGGGCTGTTGCAGCAAGTTCAGGCTGCTCCTGGAAAAGTTCAACAATGCGATTGGCAGTATCTTCAGCCTGCTGGGTATTCTGGATAGTGGTATCCTGAGTAGAACCGGTTTCAGTGACTGCATTAGCTGAAATAGTGACGGTATCTTGAGTGCTGGCTAGCTGTTGGGTTTCCTGCTGCTCAACTTCGTTCTGCTGCACGGACTCCTGTTCCGGGTTAACACCAGTATTTTGCTGGAGATTGCTTGTATTTATGCTGTTAATTTCCATGACCTTGCCTAAAAATTAATCTATAGATAATAACTATTATAGTTAAATTCGAAAAAAAATCTTCAGAGTTGTTAATTTACCTGTTTTTTGCAGGAACTTAGTGACAAAGCGGCAAACAAAACCATTAATGAAACCAATAAAATTTAATTTGGGAATATTTTTCCTTTTATTTACTCTGCTGCCTATCCAGATTGAGGCTGAAAGCGCCAGGTCCTTTGAGCTAAATTATCTGGCCAGTTACAAGGGCGTATTTTCACTTTTCAACAGCATGGATATCGCTGATGTGAACTATTCAGT
>CALAZS010000087.1 GCA_937926265.1 uncultured Gammaproteobacteria bacterium | reverse complement strand
TTTACAAGCTACCGTATGAGCAGGAGTAAAAATTCCGTTTATGCCTGGCAGGTTGCCGGATTTGTAGCCCTTATTGTCCTTACCGTCCAGCCTATTGCTTCGGAGAGTATATTTCATCTGGGCTTATACCGAGCGCTGGAAACAGCCTTGGGTATTGTGGTTTATGGCCTCGTAACAACCTTATTATGGCCAAGGACCAATTATGGATCCATAAAAAAAACCAGCTTAGACCTGCTGAATGCTCAACTGGCCCGCTTTCAGGCAACAAAAGCAGGGATGGAAAACAAAGAAGAAAGAGCTAAGCTGGCTGAACTCAGAACAAATAATGTTAAACAAATAACTGCTTTAAACAGTGCTCTTGTGGCTGAAGGTTCAGAAAGTTATGAGGTGACTGAGGTCAGGCCGGTCTATGAACGCTTCATGGAAATTTCCAAAGCTCTGGCTGAGGTTCAAAACCGCATTGAATTTCATATTGAAGATTTTGACAAGATCCATATTAATAGCGTCATTCCCGAATTGGCCGCTTTTAATCAGGACCTGGAGGAACGATTCAAGGCAATGCAGCATATGATAAGCACTGATGAACGGTTTGAACCACCAGAGAGTTGGAGTTTCACTATCAACAAGGATGCATTTGCCAAGTTGTCTCAATTTGAAAAAGCTTCGGTTGAAACGGGCATACAAAACTTAAGGCTGATTGAACAGTACACAAGCGAAATGTACATCTGTATAATGGAAATTACGGGTAATGTAAAACTATCTGCAAAACCCACACCTTCACCTGAAGCCACAGCTAAAGATTGGTACCTGAATTTAATTCCATATTCTGAGGGATTGCGCGGAGGAATTTATGCCGGGTTTGCCGTATTCCTGGGTTTTTGTATTTACTATTTTATTAATCCTATCGGCCATTCAGGATGGTTCCAGTTAACCGCTTCTTTGGCGCTGATCATAGCCGCTAGCCCTCAAGTAAGGATAGCGCCAGTAGCAAAAGCCATTGCTATAGTATTCCCCTTCTACATACTCATCTATATATTCATCCTTCCGCATTTATCAGGTGGTTTGCAATTTTTCATCTTCATGTTTTTACTCATGTTTTCTACCAGGTTCTTGTTTTCTGGTGTGGTACAGGCTATGGGCGGGTTGGCTTTGGTTATGGTTATCAGCATTAAAAATCCACAGGTCTTCAGTTTCGTTGGCGTTTTTGGAGCCTATGTGTTTACCGTAACTGCAATCTATTTTGTGTATGCTGTAACCTACCTGGTTGGTGCGGCCCGGCCTGAGAAACAAGTATTACGATTTACCCGCAGGTACTTCAAAAGCGCAAAGTACCTGCTGGCTCAACTGGCCAATACCCAGGAAGGCAGAGAATTTGGCGTTATGGACAAAATACGATTAACATGGCACAGGAATCAGGTCAACAACCTGGCTGGCAGAATCAGTATTTGGAGTAAGGCCATAGACCATAAGCTATTCCCAAATGTTACACCAGAGCAGATTGGCGCGCTGACAGAAAGCCTTCAGCTGATCACTTTAGGTGTTGATGAATTATTTGCTTCAAAATATAACTACTCAGAACCCTCAGGTCCTGAGCATGATTTAAGAATCGACCTTGAAGAATGGAACCGGGGTTTGCAGGAGGTTTTTAACGATTGGTCCATTGCACCTGATAAACCCTGGAAAGAAGGGAAGCAGGAAAAAATAAAAACCTGGCTGGAAACACTTGAAACGAAGATGCAACAAAGTGTGAACAATATTGCAGACCCAACCAGTGTGAAATTAGATCATTTTTACAATATCCTGGTTAGCTATCGGGGTCTCACTTCGGCTGTAGCCAATTATGCCAGGGTCGCACCTGGTATTGATTTACAAAGCTGGAAAGAGGAAAAATTTTCTTAATTATTACGTAATAATAAAACAAAAAATATGAATTTAATGCATCATGAACTTAATATAGCTGGAGTGTATATCCCTCCTCTCTTTCTGGCTGCAATAATTGGCGTTGTAATGGCCATTTATACAGCCAAATTGTTGAACCGGTACCGGCTATCAAAATATTTATTCTATCCCCCCTTGGTGTTTTTAGCGATAGTTGCCATTTATACGGTATTGCTCGACTACATCATTGGCATTTTTTGAGTAAACTAATAAGTATCATTCATAAATAATTATTTTAAAATGAAAATTAGCAGAAAATATTTAATCACTGGAGCAATAGTCCTCATTGCAGCAGTATTTGTGTTATTCCGATATTGGGATTACCTGGTTAACCCCTGGACGAGGGACGGAAAAGTCAGGGCGGATATCATCCAGGTGACACCGCGGGTTTCCGGTCCGATTGTGAACCTGCCTATCCAGGATAACCAGTTTGTGAGGGCAGGAGATATTTTGTTTGAGATCGACCCCAGGACTTACGAAGCAGCCCTGGCCCGGGCAAAGGCCCAACTTGATCAAACCGGGCAGGGTGTGTCGGCCATGGAAGAACAGGTGGAAGCTGCGCGGGCCCAGGTTCAGATTGCACAGGGCAACATCCAGCAGGCTAAAACCGGGCTTGCAGAAGCTGAATCACAGGTTTATACCAACAAACGTGAATATGAAAGACAGCAGAAATTGCTGCCCAAGGGATCTACTTCACAAAAAGCAGTAGACCAGGCGCAAACTGCCTACCAGGTTGCTGAACAACAACTGAAGGGAGCAGAGGCTTCAATGCAGCAGGCAGAGGCTGCATTAAGGCAGGCACGTGCAGGCCTCGCCCAGGCCCAGGCCCAACTGGGCGAACTGGGTGAAGATAATGCACAGGTCAGGGCGGCCATCGCAGCCTACCGGCAGGCAGAGCTAAACCTTGAATTTACTGTGGTCAGGGCACCTGTGGATGGCTATGTGACCAACCTCCAGCTCAGGTTCGGCAGCAATACGGTAGCCAACCAGCCCGCACTTGCACTGGTGGATGTCAACAGCTATTATGTGGATGGCTTTTTCAAAGAGACGCAGGTTCGCAGAATTAAACCGGGTGACCGGGCAGTGATCACCCTGATGAGTTATCCCGGAACACCTATAGAAGGACGCGTGGAAAGTATTGGCTGGGGTATCTCCCAGCAGGATGGCAGCACAGGTCATGACCTGCTCCCCAATGTCAGCCCAACCTATGAATGGATAAGGCTTGCTCAGCGTATACCTGTGCGTGTCCATCTTTTCGAGAAGCCTGACGATATCGAATTACGCGTAGGAACCACCTGCTCAGTGATGGTGAGGACCGGCACAGAGCCAACACCTGTACCGTCAGCACTACAATAATACAAGTCGGCAGTTTGGACCATAAAAAGAACAAAATGAAACAGATTTACATATATATGAAGTTTATTTCTCTGGGTGTCATGATTTTATTGGGTTTTGTTTTTACCACCAAGAATACAATAGGTCAAGACGATCAAACACTGACATTTGTTGATGCCATCAACCAGACCCTGGAAGATAACAGTGGGTTTGCTGCTCAATCCGCCAGTCTTGAGGCCAAAGAAAAAGATGTGAAAATCGCACGAGCCAACTTTCTACCCAGCCTTGGTTTTGAGGCATCTTACTACATAGCCGAGGGGGAGAAGATCAATGACTGGGACAGGATTGGTGTAAGTACCGGGACAAAAGGCGTGCTTTCAGGGGCCATCTATCAAATGATCTACAATGAGCAGTACTTCGCCAACCACAGGATCCAAAAGGAATTGTATGCCAGCCAGCAGGAGCAATTCAGAAATGCACGTTATCAATTGATCGCTTCCGCCGGCCAAACGTATATCGGCGTGCTGGTTGCCGAAGATGTGCTTGATGTGATGAAGATAGATCAGGCATTGACCATGAAAAACCTGGAAGCAGCATCTTACAGGGAAGAAGTAGGTTCAACCAGCCAGCAGGAAGTATTGCGCTGGAAGACCAAGCTCTACAAATCGGACCAGAACATTGCCGGACAACAGGCATCTGTAAGGGTTAACCGCATTGCTCTTAACCAGTTACGAAACCAGCCTGAAGAAAAGGCAGAGGTGCTGGAAAGGTTAACACTCGAGGATGATGGGTTTGTGTTCACAAGCAGCCTGGTTGACCAGATACTGGAAGATGAAAGTAAAGCGAAGATACTGCGCGATTACCTGGTTGAAATAGGCCTGGGAAATTCACCCTTGCTCGGAAGCATGGATGCCCAGATCGCCGCACAGCAGCGGCAACTCAAATTAGACAAGCGGTGGCTGATCCCCGATTTTGACTTGATGGTAGGTGGGGATGACCAGTTCGCAGTGATTAATTCCGGGGATGGTGGAACAGAAACCGGGGCTTACTTT
>CALAZS010000086.1 GCA_937926265.1 uncultured Gammaproteobacteria bacterium | reverse complement strand
ATGTGTTCTAACACCTCAGGCAGCGTGTGGCCGTCATGAATGTTGTTCTCATGACTCACAACCCCAACAATCAGATTACCCTTGGCGGTACTGGCAACAGATACCTTGTTGCCATACTCATACTGTTTATGATCTTTACCTTTGGCAATGCAATACACTTGCGGCTCATGCAATGAATAAATCTTGTTCTTGTCTTTCGGCTTTTGACTGAGTACTCGCTCATACAGCAGAAAATCTTTCTGATAGTGCTCAAACAGGCAGTATTTGGATAACTTGCGGCGCAACTCCCGAATCAATGCCCCTGCAATGGTTCGCAGGCGTTTCAGTGCACGTGTAGCCTTGGCCCGCTTCTTAACATGACGAAAATGACGAATATCCAGGCGCAGGCTTTTCACTTCCTTGTTGTAGGTGCGTCTTTGCTGAATGCCGTGTTTTTTCGCAATCTTGTTCAGCCGGTTAATGATCTTGATCGCCAACTTGGCATCTGTCGGATAGGTGATATTTTTCTCCTGCACCGTAGTGTCGATATTGACGCTGTCTTCCAGTGCAGCCTGACCGTGCAAGCCCACACTCATCTGAAAGATCGATTCAAATCCGTCTTTTCCAATCCGTTTTCGAAAGTGCACCAGCTCGGTACTGTGGCACGGCTTATGCTGCTGAAACTCCGTCATGCCGCAAAATGCCTGGTAGTACGGATTACGTTTCCATTGCAACACAACCTCTTCGTCACTGAGGTTCTCCAGTTGCTTGAGCAACAACAAACCCACCATCACACGAATGGGTTTACTGGGTGCACCGATTCCACACGCGTAATGAACAGCGAAGTCTTGATCAAACTTTTCCCATGGAATGGCTGACGCTAATTGGAGCAACGGGTCATCAGGATCAAGTTGTAACAGTAAGTCTTGACCAAACAGGTTGGTCTGGTGGATATCAGAGCTACGAGTGAGCATTTTTTCTCATCATTTCGACCGGAAACCGTGATCATATTGTAACTTACACGGTCGATATGGTTGCCCTTTATTGGTTGTTTCTTGTTTATTATCTTGTGGTTACCCTGTTTTTAAGGGACGACTAAGTATGTTAGCAAAAATTCATGCGAATTATGTTGCAGTTTTATTACAGATGGG
>CALAZS010000085.1 GCA_937926265.1 uncultured Gammaproteobacteria bacterium | reverse complement strand
TAATAAACCGTACCGGTCATGATTTTCGACGTCAGCTTCATCGCCTGCTTGATCGGTTTAGGCAGCTCTGCCCCACCCGCCTGCATCGCGCTTTCACCATGATGAATTTCGTCTTCTTTCATCTGCTCCAGAATCACGCGGGTTTTCTGATCAGACTCGGGAACCTGCTGTAAATGCCCATCCAGATGCCCTTCCACCTGTCGTTCGGTCTCTCCAACAAATCCCAGACTCCATTTGTCCCCGGCAAGACCTGCAGCCGCACCAATCGCAAAGGAACCGGCATACCATAAAGGGTTTAAAACACTGGTTCGGCTTCCAAGTTCTTTCAATCGGGTTTCACACCAGTCCAGGTGATCATTTTCTTCGGCAGCAGCACGTTCCATGTTTTCACGCACATCCGGCAACTTGGCAGTTAAAGCCTGACCCTGGTAAAGAGCCTGCGCACAAACTTCGCCTGTATGATTGATACGCATCAACCTGGCGGTATGGTCACGGGTTTTGTCGTCCATTTCAGTGTCTTCAATGCCCTTGGCGGGATTTGCGCGTTCGGTAATTTTGGGTTGACCGAATAAAGTGCGGACGGTCTGATCAACATTAATCAGAAAATGATCGAGAGGATTAAAGTTTCTTGATTCGGGCATTGCGAACTCCAAAATACTGGAATAATTCAAAAATTGCATAAAATGGGATTTAACCAATTTAATTCAACTGGTTCATTGATCTAAATTAGCAAAATAAAGATCACTTATCCATTCTACCGGATGCATAACACGTTTATTAAGCTGCTGAGAGCCAATGGCCTGGCGAAAATGCAAAGCACAACCAGTATTTGAAGTCAGCAATGTATCAACCCCAGAGGTTTTTAAAGATTCAACTTTTGGCTGCATAAACTTATCAGCACTTTCAGGCAATTTGAGCTGGTGCAGCCCCGCGCTTCCACAACAAACATGATTGTCAGCTAATTCCTGAAAGCCCTGTTTTGCAATAGATTTAACAATTTGTCTCACAGTGTTGGCGTTTTCGGTTTTGTTTAACTGTGTACAGGGAATGTGTAAAACAACGGGCTCAGCAGAATTGTTTTTAGATAACTGCTGAATTTCAGGCAGCCTGCCAACAAAACTAGTCGCTTCTTCCAGTTTAATATTTTCCTGTTTGGCAATCTTATTTAACTGGCTAGCACAGCCACTGGCAAAATAAAGCACGGCATCAAAATCCTGTTCAGAAAAAACCGTCAGGTTTTGTTGCGCAAGCTCATCGGCATCGTCAATGTAGCCTTCGTGTTGATGCATGGCGCCACAACATGTTTGTGATTGTGGAATAACAACTGAATAGCCGATGTGTTCAAGTATCAGGCGGGTTTTCTCAATCGCAGAGGCATCAACTACCTGGCCAACACAGCCGGTAAAAAAAGCGATCTGGCCTCTATTGTTAGCTGTTTCTTTATGAATATCAGCAGTAGTTTTTTGAGTTTTTATATCTAAATTAGTCCGGGATGCCGATTTTAATATTCCCGGTAGAAATTTTTTAAAGCTTTCAGGCAGGATATTGGAGAGCTTCAAACCGAATTTCAAAAAACTGGCGCGGGTAAAAAAAGCCAGCTGCCATTTGGGAACAGAACTTAAGGAAAAACGGTAACGGGTTTCGTCAATAAGACCCTGATAGCCAACCATGGATGGACAAACCTTTTCACAGCGGCCACAACCAAGGCAACGGTCAAAATGTTTCAAAACCGAAGTTTTTTCAACAATAATCTCCTGTTGGAGCAGCGTTTGTGCCAGGGTTATCCGCCCTCTTGGCGAATCTGCTTCAGATTGGTAAAGCTGGTAGGTAGGGCAATCAGACAGACATAATCCACATTTCACACACTGGTCAGCTTGTTTTAGGAGTTCAGTTAAGGAAGGACGTGACATGCAGTTAGCCAAATTGATCAATCTATTGATTATAATCGGCTCAATAAATTAGCGAAACACAGGATTCAATCACAATGACTTACTATCAATACCATGTTTTTGTTTGCACCAATGAACGCAAAGACGGCAGTCAAAGATGTGCACAGTGCAATGCCCAGAAGGCGCGCGATTACATGAAAAAGAAATGCAAAAGCCTTGGGATTCACGGTGCTGAAAAAACACGGGTTAACACAGCCGGTTGTCTGGATCGATGCTCAGAAGGGCCGGTTATGGTGATTTACCCTGAAGAAACCTGGTACACCTATGTTGACCAGGAAGACCTGGATGAGATTATTGAAACACATTTGATCAACGGAGAAACAGTGGAGCGCCTGAAGATTTAATCACAGCAAATCCAATCGACAGAAAATATTATTAATAAAAGTAAAATTTATGCTTGACAATAATATCGGTATATTAGAAAATGCTTGCATACTTAATTGGCAGCTAGCTGATTAAGTACTCCTCCATCCTCCTTTGGTGGTAATTATTTAGCCCGACTCCCCCGTCGGGCTTTTTTTTGCCTTGAAATTAAGCGTCATCAAAGGTGAGCAAACGAACTTTTTTGATGACGCGTAAACCCATCCATGGGGCTTGACGACAGCATCCATGCTGTCGACACATCAAAAAAGTTGCCTGTCTCACCTTTGAAACAAAAATTACGCGTAATTTCAGACAAAAAGGTTGTATAAGTGCAGATTCTTCGATAATATTCGCGCCCTTTCATGCGTGGATTACCACGCAATTTACGAATATTTGATTTTAGGGTGAGAAAAATGGGTGCTACGGTTAGCGCAA
>CALAZS010000084.1 GCA_937926265.1 uncultured Gammaproteobacteria bacterium | reverse complement strand
TCATCAACCTCTGCACCCTCTTTCTGTACCGGCATCAAATCCGCTTTACTGATACCCAGCATCAGAACAGAAGCACTGGCCACGTACATAGAAGAATAAGTACCGACTGCAACACCAATCAGCAATGCCAATGCAAAACCATGAATAATTTCACCACCAAAGATAAACAGGGCCAACAACACCAATGTAGTGGTCAAAGAGGTGATCATGGTACGACTGAGTGTCTGGTTTAAAGATGCATTTATGACCTCTGTAGGCGAGCCTTTTCGCATCTTGCGGAAATTTTCACGAATACGGTCATAGACAACGATGGTATCGTTCAACGAATAACCAATGACAGCCAGAACAGCCGCCAGAACCGGCAGATCAAACTCAACCTGGAAAATAGAAAACAAGCCAACGGTAATTATAACGTCGTGAATCAATGCAAGAATTGAACCCAGTGCAAAACGGTATTCAAACCTGAAACCGACATAGATCAGGATAAACACCAGTGCATAAAGCATGGCAAGACCACCGTCGTTGGTCAGTTCATCACCAACCTGCGGACCAACAAACTCAACCCGACGAAGCTCAACCTTGTTATCACCGGCATTAAGCAAACCAAGCACCTCGTTACTGAGTTCTGAGCTGCTGGTATCGTTTTGAGGAGCCAGGCGGATAAGCACATCCTTGTTGGTACCAAAATGCTGCACAGTCGTATCATTAAAACCAGCACCAGCAAGGGCAGTTCTGATTGACTCAAGATCAGCTGCCTGCTCGTAACCGACTTCCACCAGGGTACCACCGGTGAAATCAATCCCCAGCTTCAATCCCTGGGTAAAGAATGAGCCGGCTGAGGCCAAAATAAGCACCAGAGAAATTATCATGGCTATCTGGCGCTTACCCATGAAATCAATATTGCTAAAAAACTTTATTTGTCTCATCTTTTTTCCTTGGCGTTTAATTTTGGCGTTTACACATTACTGTTTATACAGGGGTAAAAAACCAGCTGATTAAATTACCAAACTGTTATATTGCCAGCTTGGTGACACGTTTACGGCCACCGTAAATAATGTTGATCAATGCCCTGGAACCAATAATGGCAGTAAACATCGAAGTGACGATACCAATGGCAAGTGTCACGGCGAAACCTTTGATTGGTCCGGTACCGAATGCATAAAGCACCACGGCCGCAATCAGGGTAGTAACATTGGCATCGATGATGGTCATCATGGCCTTGTCATAACCGGCAAAAATACTTGCCTGGGGTGAACTGCCGACACGGATTTCCTCACGTATTCGTTCAAAAATAAGCACGTTCGCATCGACCGCCATACCAACGGT
>CALAZS010000083.1 GCA_937926265.1 uncultured Gammaproteobacteria bacterium | reverse complement strand
GTCGTGCCTGTATTGCTGATATTTTTTATTAAAGAAAACTCTTTCCGAGAAGGAACACCAAAAAGGCAAAAGGTTCTTATTTGGCTATTGTGTGTTGTCGGCCCGCCTGCGCTGGTTTGTATAGGAGGGGCAATGGGGTTGAATCTGCCAAGCTTCAGCTTGGTGTTCGCACTTTTTGTTTCTGCGTTTGCCCTGGCTTGTTTGGTCCCGCAGAAAATTTTGCCAGAGTCCCGCAATCCACTAAGTCGGTTTTTTATCAGGTATTATAGGCCCAGCATCACGTTGGTTCTGAAGTGGCTCAAGTCTACCACATTGATAGCTGTTTTAGTCCTGGGCATTAGTTATTTTCCAGCCGCCAGGCTGGGCAGTGAATTTATGCCGCCTTTGAATGAGGGCGATTTGCTTTACATGCCGACCACGCTTCCAGGCATTTCAATTACCAAAGCTAAAGAATTGCTTCAGCAGACAGATAAAATTATTCAGAGCTTTCCTGAAGTTCAGCATACCTTGGGCAAAATTGGCAGAGCAGAGACAGCGACGGATCCCGCGCCCTTATCGATGATAGAAACCACCATTACATTAAGACCAAAGATAGAATATGAAATAATTCAAGTGGCGCGCTTTTTCTCAAGTTGGCCCGATTGGCTTAAAAAACCGCTGACATTGATCTGGCCGGAAGAGAAAAAGGGGGAGATTATACACCAGTGGCGTACAAGAAAAATCCATCGGTTTTTTTCCAGCTGGCCAGCGTGGTTAAAGAGGCCCTTCACTTGGATCTGGCCAGAAGAGCGCTATCTGACCATCGATGAACTGGCAGATGACCTTAATCAGGCCATCCAATTTCCTGGTCTAACAAATGCCTGGACGATGCCCATCAAAACCCGTATCGATATGTTATCAACCGGAATTAAAACGCCTGTCGGTATAAAGCTGATGGGGCCGGATCTCGATGTGCTGTCAAAGCTGGGTGCGGAGATCGAGGCGGTTGTCCGGGATATCCCTGGCACGCTCTCAGCCTACAGCGAGCGTGTCACCGGGGGCAATTATCTGGATTTTCATATCGATCGCAAACAAATTGCACGCTATGGGCTGACTATCGGTGATATTCAGGAAGTCATTATGACCGCTATAGGGGGATCGAACATCACCTATACGGTTGAAGGGCTAGAACTTTACCTTTCCAGTCTGGGTAATAACTGAGAACTGCGTGATAATATCGAAAAATTAAGGCGGTTCCTGGTTTCAACCCCAACCGGGGTCCAAGTGCCGTTGGCACAGTTGGCCGCGATTTCAATAAAAAAGGGGGCTCCGAGTATAAAGAGTGAAAATTCCAGGCAGACAGCCTGGATCTATGTCGATCTCAAAGGGGTTGATGTTGGCTCCTATGTCAAGAATGCCATTAGGGTAGTAGATGAAAAAACCGACATTCCGCCAGGCTATTCAATTGTGTGGTCGGGTCAGTACGAGTATATGGAAAAAGCGCGCCAAACGCTTAACATCATTGTTCCGGCCACCCTTTTGGTTATCTTTATCCTGCTTTATATTCACTTTAATAGTGTTACGGAAGCCGCCATCGTCATGGTTAGCCTGCCATTTGCATTGGTAGGCGGAATTTGGCTGATATATATTCTGGGTTACCATGTTTCCGTGGCGGTCGTGGTCGGCTTTATTGCTTTAGCGGGACTGGCGGCGGAAACGGGTGTCGTCATGTTGGTGTATCTGGATGAGACTTACGAACGGCACCAGTCATATGGCAAAATGGAATCATCCTCTGATCTTAGAACTGCTATTATTGAAGGTGCCGTCGAAAGGGTCAGGCCTAAGCTGATGACAGTGGCAACGACATTGATTGGTCTCTTACCCGTTATGTACGGATCCGAGGCGGGTTCACAGGTAATGAAAAGAATTGCAGCGCCCATGGTTGGAGGGCTCGTTTCCTCAACGATTCTTACGCTGATTATTATCCCGGCGATTTACGATATTTGGAAGCGACGGGAACTAAAGAAGGCCAGGGCGATCATTCCCAAACCGGAAATCAAACCAAAGGAAGAACCCGATGAAGGAGATTAAAGCCTTGATTCGTAAAAAAAAGAATCTGAAGTGGCTCATGCTCTATTGCAGGGTGGGTTACACCACATTGCCTTCACAGATGCTATCTCTTTATATCAAAGCACCGACGCGAAACCAACATCACTTTTGATTGCAACGCCAGTCAGATGCCCAGGCTTGAAGTCATATGCCTGGACAGTGATGAGCATGTGGTGACATGTTTGATAAGAAAAGCTGCCTTTACCAATCAAAACAGCTGAAGAAAGCATTCTATCCTTATCTTGATAACTTCCAGCAATGATCTAAAACCAAAGCCGAGCAGTATATATTCACATCAAAGGAGACCTTATGAAAAAACGATACAAAATTATGACGGTGATTCTATTTGCAGGGTTCATTTTAACCAACAATGTTTACGCTATGGATAAACATGACCATGGGAAAGGAACGGAGGGCGTTGATCACTCGGCCCATACCGGAGAAAATATTCATAACGCAAAAAAAGAAGGGTATACGCTTACCTATCATCTCATTGATATGAAGGCGCAGATGGCTGCTATGAGTGATAATCCGCAAACTCACAACTCTGGGCAAATGGAAATGACGCATCATCTTATGGTCTACTTGACTGATGCCAATGGCAATCCAGTGAAAGAGGCAAAAGTAGGCTATCTGGTCGTCAATCCCGATGGTACCAAACAGAAACTTATGTGCATGCACATGAAAGGCGGCTTTGGATCAGATATTAACTTAACACAAAAGGGGACATATACAGTTACAACCAAGGCCTTGTCTGGCGATACAAAGATAATGGATAAATTTTCCTACAAGGTAAACTGACCAGATTAATCTGGAGATAAGGCCGGTCTTATCCTGAACAGACACTTTGAGTATTCAAAATAAACGGCCGACCTTGTCTCCTGTATATGAAAATTACAGGTAAAAATCTGGCTTTTATCAAGATTTGAATTAAGCGGTTCAAACCAAGAGCTGTAGTCATTGATTGCGTGCGTTTTTACTGATTCAAGTTGCCATACCTTTAATCACCGAAGAGGCGTCCGATTAATAGTTGTCACAAGCACCATGCGATTCTAATGGTAGAAATAGCATGAAATACATCTTATCAACTCAATGATTGTCGCGAATCGAAATTTAGAATGCAAATGATTCATATCCGAACACTACAGCCACGTTTCGTCGTATACATGTTGCTCCCTGTAGC
>CALAZS010000082.1 GCA_937926265.1 uncultured Gammaproteobacteria bacterium | reverse complement strand
CCCCCACCTCCAGGCATTTTACCCTGCAGCCCCCGCATCATCTTGGCCATACCCCCGCCTTTCATTTTTTTCATCATTTTCTGCATCTGGGTAAACTGCTTGAGCAACTTGTTCACATCCTGAACCTGGGTCCCGGAGCCGGCTGCAATACGCTTTTTACGCGAACCTTTGATAACCGCAGGAAATTCGCGCTCATGCGGGGTCATAGAATTCACAATCGCAATTAAACGACCCACTTCTTTATCATTGACCTGGTTTTTGACCTTATCCGGTATCTGCCCCATACCCGGCAGTTTGTCCATTAAGCCGCCAATACCACCTAACGCATTCATCTGCTGCATCTGCTCCTTGAAATCTTCCAGCGTGAACGACTTGCCCTTGGAAATTTTCTTGGCCAGTTTGGCTGCTTTTTCCTGGTCAACTTTCTGGGTAACCTCCTCGACCAGGCTGAGCACATCACCCATACCCAGAATTCTCGAGGCCACACGATCAGGGTGAAAAGGTTCAAGTGCAGTGGTTTTCTCACCAACACCCAGGAATTTGATTGGTTTGCCAGTGATCTGTCGGATCGATAGCGCCGCACCACCACGGGCATCACCATCAGTTTTAGTGAGGATAACACCTGTCAATTCCAGGCTGTCATTGAAAGCCTTGGCGGTATTGGCAGCATCCTGACCTGTCATTGCATCAACCACAAACAGAGTCTCTACCGGTTTGATTTCAGCATGGAGATCCTGAATTTCAGTCATCATGTCCTGATCAACATGCAAACGACCGGCAGTATCGACAATCAGCACATCCATGAACTGCTTGCGTGCTTCTGCTAATGCGGAACGGGCAATGGCTATCGGTTTAAGATCGGGCGTGCTTGGAAAGAAATTAACATCAACTTCTTTGGAGAGGGTTTCGAGCTGGTCAATCGCCGCCGGGCGGTAGACATCACAACTGACCACCATAATTTTCTTCTTTTCACGCTCTTTGAGCATGCGCGAGAGTTTGGCCACGCTGGTGGTTTTACCCGAGCCCTGAAGGCCAGCCATCATGATAACGGCAGGTGGCTGACTGGCCAGGTTTAGAGACTCGTTTGCCTCGCCCATCATGCTAACCAGTTCGTCATTTACAATTTTGACCAGCACCTGACCTGGCGTGAGGCTTTTCATCACCTCTTCACCGACCGCTTTTTCACGGACCTTCTCAATGAAGTCTTTAACTACCGGTAAAGCAACATCAGCCTCTAACAGGGCCATGCGCACTTCACGCAGAGTTTCCTTGATGTTGTCCTCGGTGATACGCCCCTGGCCTTTGAGGTTTTGGACAACGCGACCTAAGCGGTCTGAAAGATTATCGAACATGATTTTTCCTGACTATGTTTTGTCATTCCCGCGAAAGCGGGAATCTAAATATCTTCATCTCGAGCTAAGCGAGATCTTTTCAATTCTTTAAGAACAACGTTTTTGGGACTCTTGAAGTTTTTTTGCACAATATGTATTGAGGCTTTCACCTGCCTTTAAAGCGGCAATACTAAGCTGCTCATGTAAATCTTTGCCAACCCGTAGATTAAACTTTCCCGAATACTGCTTTCCAGTTGTCGGACTTGGCAATGGCTCGCCATCTTCTTGATAAAGTTCTATCCACTCTTCAACAACTTTACAAAGATCTTTATAAACCTTGGATTCATCATCACCATGAACACCACCTAACATCAACCCCGGGCAATGACCAACGTAACATTGATCTTCTTCAGACCATTCCACAATTTTTAAATACTGATCACTAGGCTTCATTTTTTCACCTCGTCAATCGCAGTGGTAACCGCTTTGACCTGATAGGGTTTAGCATCGTCACCTAATTTGCCACTAATCGTCAATTTTATTCCCGTCTCGTGGGTAAAATTACGATGACTTCCTTTACCACCCCTGTTTTTAAAACCATGACTTTCCAATTTTGAAATAAGTTGTCTGATTTTAGGTGGCATTTTTATATAGTACCACACTGGTACTATTATCAAAGTTTGTGTTTTCGAATAATCTCATTTTCAATCAGAAAATCTTCTCTCTCTGTACGTCTTGTGCGAATATTAGAAGATGAATTCCGCGATCTTGCCCCTGATAACAGCCTGTCTCTACCTTGCCAGTGGTTTCCTCACCGGGTACCGCTTGATAGGCCAACAAAGCAAACCTCTACCCAGAAATATTCCTATTGGTATCGGCTTTGCTGCACTTTTGCTGCACGCCATTATTCTTTACCAGGGCACCATTCTTTCAGAAGGATACAACCTGGGTATCTTCAACGCCTTTTCACTGGTCGCTTTTGTCATCATAGCGATTCTAATGGTTTCCTCGCTCACCAAGCCTGTCGAAAACCTAGGCATCATTCTGTTACCCGTTGCAGCAATCACTTTAATTTTACAGCTACGCTTTCCAGGCCTGAACCTGCTTGGTAGCAATGCTGCCTGGGGCCTGAAACTGCATGTGCTGGTTTCACTTATCTCCTATAGCCTACTCACACTAGCAAGCGCTCAGGCCATTTTGCTGGCTATTCTCGACAAGCAATTACACGATCGCAAACCCGGTACTTTCGTACGCGCTATGCCGCCTCTGCAAACCATGGAAAAGCTACTATTCGAAATGATTGCTGTAGGCTTTGTGCTGCTGACCGCTGCCCTGCTTTCCGGCTTTATTTACCTCGAAAACATGTTTGAACAGCACCTCGTTCACAAAACCGTGCTTTCAATTCTATCCTGGGTGTTTTTTGGAATTTTGCTCTGGGGACGGTTTAAATTCGGTTGGCGCGGAAGGATAGCCATTCGCTGGACATTAGGCGGTTTTGTGACCCTGATGCTGGCTTATTTTGGCAGTAAGGCGGTGTTGGAGATTTTATTGAAATAATTGGCAATCTTTGCCAAATTTCGCCATAGAATACCTGGAAAATACCCGGAGAAAACCTATGGCAACAATGAACGTATCATTACCTGATGAAATGAAACACTGGGTGGAAGAACAAACCCAGACCGGCCGCTACAGCAATGCCAGCGATTATGTTCGCGACCTTATTCGTCAGGATCAACAATACCATGACAAGCGGGACGCTCTGCTGAAGGCTATCATTGAAGGTGAAAAAAGCGGCCGTTCCAAACGAACACTAGAATCAATTTGGAAAGATGTAAAAGCAAGGCACGGCTTCGATGTATAACTTATCGGAAGAAGCGGCGCATGATATCGAAAAAATTCTTGCACACGCTGCGGGACAAGATTCAGTCAGAACCGGCGA
>CALAZS010000081.1 GCA_937926265.1 uncultured Gammaproteobacteria bacterium | reverse complement strand
AGTTTTCTGGGCAGTTTTCTTCTTGGTTACTTTTTCGTCTTTTTCGTCTTCTTTGTCTTTGGCCATGTTTAATTACCTACTCCATGAAGATTATATTGATTTGACTAATTGTGCATAAATCCAGCCTGATTTGTTAGTGGTTTTGTCAATAATTACTTCAATCCAGTCATTTTTTTGTCTTATACCTAGCAGAATATGGTCTTTTTGCACTTTTTGAACGATGTCGAAGTCAGTTCCGGGCCCGGAACGTATGTTGACGCTGTCTGAAGTCACTATGAAAGACTGCTGAAGCCACTCGAGCTTTTTCAGCTCTGGAAAATTTTCATAGTAATTTTCACCTGATTCCAGCACCAGTCTTTTGACAAGGTCTTTTGCATCATCGTGATTGGACTTTGCCGCTTTCAAGAACCATTTAAAGGCCTCTTGCCTGTCAGCCTTGATACCTTCTCCTGTCAGATAAGACAGCCCAATTGAGAACTGCGCATCCAGATGTCCATTTTTTGCTGCATGCTGCCACCAGTAAACAGCACTTTTGATATCAGCGTTTAACCCCAGGCCATTGGCATATAGCCATCCCAGGTGATACTGGGCATTAACATCATGCTCCATCGCTAATGGCTGCCAGAGACAAAATGCCAGGGCATAGTCGCCATTTTCCAGATGTTGCATGCCTTTCTCAAAGTCAGAGGACCATGTAACAAGTGGAAACAGGCTTAGAAAATAAATTAACAGAGGTGAAAAGTTTTTAAACATTTATTTAAAAATTATGACATCCTCAATCAGATTGATAAAGCCGCCAATAATCGACGTGCAGCAGCCATTCCACTGGCCAGGTTCTGGTCTATTTCCTCCATCTTAATCGGTCCGTCAGATTTTCCTGCTGCCCAGTTCACAATTACAGCACAGCAGGCATAGCAAAGCCCCAGTTCTTTGGCCAAAGCCGCCTCAGGCATGCCAGTCATGCCAACCACATCACATCCATCATTTTCCATGCGCCGGATTTCAGCCGCGGATTCAAGACGCGGCCCCTGTGTTGCGCCGTATGTGCCTCTATCCATCACATTGATATTACTTACCTCTCCTGCTTTAAGCAGAGCCTGGCGCAGTTCCCCGCAATAGGGCTCGGTAAAGTCGATATGCGTGACCGGTGACTGGTCGTCATCAAAAAAAGTTTGTTTACGTGAATAGGTATAGTCAATAACCTGGTCAGGAACACAGATTGTTCCAGGACACATTTCATCCGTTATCCCCCCAACGGCCGCCATACCAATTACCTTGTCGACACCGAGTTCCCGCAGCCCCCAGATATTGGCGCGGTAATTAACCGCGTGAGGAGGAATAGTGTGACCGGCACCATGACGTGGCTGGAAAATTACTTCGATACCGTCGAAAAGGCCAATTGCATAAGGTCCGGATGGCTCACCATAGGGAGTATGCACAACTTCCCGTCGATGAATATCCAGGGCGTGAAGCGATGTAAGTCCCGACCCGCCAATGATGCCGATTTTTTCCATTTTACAACCCCTTTACTGCATATATTGCCGGCAGATGCCGTAAGTAGCCCTTGTAATCCATTCCCATGCCAAACACATAGCGATCCATGACTTCCATACCAACGAAATCGGCTTTGTAATTACAACCCCGATCATGCTTTTTTTCGGCCAGAACTGCTGAATAAACGTCAGCTGCTCCCAGAGCAAGACAGTGTTCAACAATCGCCTCAAGGGTGTAACCCTCATCAAGAATGTCATCAACCACAAGGACTGTTTGATCTGAAAGATCACAATCAACGGCCTTTTTCCAGTGCAGGTCACTGCCGCGGGTGGCTTCCCGGTAACGGGTTGCATGCAGATAATCAAGACGAAAAGTAAAGTTAAAACGTGGCACCAGCATACCGGTAGGAATGACACCGCCATTCATCACACAAAAAACGATGGGATCTTTACCCTGCATCTCGCTGTTGATTTGTGTGGCCAGGCTATCCAGAGCCGTCTGTACTTCTTCTTCACTGTGTAACAGATCTGCTTCTTGCAGTGTCTTTTCAGCTTCAATTGCGTTCATGCAGTTCAACCCGGTTTTTAAGTTTTATTGTATTTGTTCAGTTGGATCGGTGAGATTCAAATCCAATGACTGGTTTTTATGCATCTGATCCAGAATATTCATGGCATTTTTCCATTGGGCCTTAAGTTTGAGCTTTTCAGGATCGACCTGCCCCTTGCCATGCATTCTTGCCAGGCGTGACTGCGCAACCGGGTCAGAGTAGCTTTCAAGACTTTCCAGGACCTCAATGGCGGCTTCCTGATTGTTGCATACCAAAACCATATCACAGCCAGCCTGCAAGGCAGCTAATGTCCGTTGTGGGTAGCTACCAGCCTGTTCAGCTGCTGCCATGGTTAAATCATCACTGAAAATCACTCCCTGGAAACCTAAACGCTTACGCAAAATCTCTTTTAACCAGAAAGATGAAAAACCGGCCAGTTCCGAATCAACTGCAGGATAAACCACATGTGCCGGCATGATGGCATCCAGACCATAACCGATCATTTGCCGAAAAGGTAACAGGTCGTTTTTTTCAATTTCAGAAAATTGCCGCTGGTCGACGGGTAAGGCAAGATGTGAATCTGCCTCGACACAGCCGTGTCCCGGGTAGTGTTTTCCGACTGTTGGCATTCCTGCAGCATGCACTCCTTTCATCCAGGCATGTGCAAGACTGGAAATTATCTCCGGCTTTGCATGAAATGCCCTGTCACCGATGACTTCACTGACGCCGCTGTTGATATCCAGCACAGGGGCAAAGCTGAAGTCAACACCGACCGCTCGCAGTTCACTCGCCATCAGCCAGCCTATATTTTCTGTTACCTGGAAAGCTCTTTCATGGTCGTGCTGATAGATTTCACCGAAGCGTGCTGCTGCGGGCAGACGACTGAACCCCTCTCTGAAGCGCTGTACCCTTCCACCCTCCTGGTCTACTGCTACTAGTAGTTTTGGTGAACGAAGACCGTGGATGGTATCAATCAGGTGTTTCACCTGTTCAGGTGACTCAAAATTACGGCTAAACAGAATAAGCCCGCCTGCTGCAGGATGCGATAGGATTTCTTTTTCTTCTGCCGTGACTTCCAGGCCGGCCAGGTCTAACATTAAGGGTCCGTGGGACATTTTTTTCTCTTGTTCAATTTTATTATTCGGATATGAGCCTGTTATTGAGTGATTTGTTGGTTACAATGTTTTCACTTATACAACTCTCGAGACTGGGGTTATAATTTCCTAGTTGAATAGCCTGGAACTGCCCAGCAACCACTATTATTATTTTTTAAATATAACAGATTCGGGAACCAATAATGCGTATCTTCTTGTTATCTTTTCTGCTGCTAAGTCTGCTTTCTTTTACCGTGCAAGCTGAAGATGAAGATATAGTCTACGAAAATGCCTACCTGAAAATGTCCCCTGACCTGGTCAGCAACGTTCAGGGTAAAAACAAGTATATCCGCACCTCGGTGCAGTTGATGACCAATCGCGCCGATCTGCTTTACCAGGTTGAAGAACACCTGCCTTTAATCAGGCATATTTTCCTGATGACCCTGGTCGATAAGAAAGGGGAAGAGATCAAAACACCTGACGGTAAAGAGGCGCTGCGTAAAGAATTGCTTGAAAATGGCTCAAAGGCCCTGGATGAAAAAGCTGAAACCAAAGGGCTTCTGACAGATTTATTCTTTACCACCTATTACGTGCAGTAAAATTTAACAATTCAGCGCCTACCCCGTTACATTCTCCGGTCCAGCTTATCTCTGAGTCTGTCCCCCAGCTGGTTGATGGCCAAAACCACCAGGGCCAAAGAAATACCCGGAATCAACACAAGATGCGGTGCCACCAGAAGATATGAGGTGCCTTCCCTGATCATGTTTCCCCAGGATGCCTGTGGGGGTTGAATACCAATACCCAAAAAAGACAGACCTGCCTCGGCAATGACCACGCTGGCCAGAAGAAAAGTCGCCTCAATAATCAACGGCGCAGCAATCAGGGGCAGAAGATGCTGAAAAAGAATTTTTGTTGATGAACTTCCCAATGCCCTGGCTGCATAGATATGATCACGGTGCTTAATCACCAGCACCTGGGCCCTGGTCAAACGAGCAAATCCAACCCAGCCGACAACGCTTAAGGCAATCACCAGGTTGTTGATACCTGGCCCAAGTATGCCGGCCAGTGCTATCGCCAGTAACAAACCGGGGAATGCCATAAAAAAATCAATCAGGCGAACAAAAACATCATCAATTTTTCCCCCTTTCCAGGCAGAGAATGCCCCTGCCAGCACACCGATAAAAGTCGAAACAAGCGTAACCCCCAGGGCCACCGCCATCGATACGGCAGCTCCACTGGCCAACCGGTCAAAAACAGGCCGACCAAGTTCATCCTCTCCAAAAATACTATTCTCACCAGGTGGATGAAGAATATTTTTTAAATCAATTTGTTCAGGCTGTAATTCAATCACAAACACTGACATTACCAGCATAAGCCAGCTGATTATAATTATGTGACTAAAGTGAATTCTGCCTGGTGAAACATGATCTTGTGAGTTACTCATTGGTACCTGACCCTTGGGTCCAGCCAGGCGTACAACATGTCTGTCAACGCATTAACAACAACATAAACAAAGCTGATCACCAGAACACAGGCCTGTAATACCGGGTAATCACGTTTTTGGATAGAGTCAATCAGCAAAGAACCAATACCCGGCCAGTCAAAAATGGTTTCGGTGACAACTGCTCCGCCGAGTAACGCACCAACCTGTGCTCCAATAACTGTGACAACGGGTAACCAGGCATTTCGCAAGGCATGGCTCCAGATGATTTTTCCTGGTGAAAGTCCTTTTGACCAGGCAGTGCGAATATAATCCTCACCGAGTGTTTCAAGCAGTGTGCTGCGTATCATACGGGTTAGCACAGCTGCCATCGAAAACCCAAGCGTCATGGCAGGTAAAAAATAATGTAACCAGGAATCGTGCCCACTGACAGGCAACCAGCTCAGCCAGATGGAAAAAAACAAAACCAGTAACGGCCCGAGCAAAAAGTTGGGTATTGCCAAACCACCAACGGCAGTAACCATGGCAAGGCGATCAAGAAAAGAGTCTTTTTTAACTGCTGCTATGATTCCTAGAGGCAAAGCCAGAATTAAGGCAAAAAACATTGCAGCCAACGCAAGGCCAAAGGTTGCAGGCAAACGTTCAGCCATTATTTCAGCGATTGGCTGGTTAGAATGAATCGATAGACCTAAATCAAGATTCACCAAATTATGTAAATAGTGAAAAAGTTGTTCATGAACAGGCAGATGAAGTCCCAGAGCCACAGTCATTGCCTGACGGTCAGCTACCGAAGCGGACTCTCCGAGCATAACATCTACCGGGTTTCCCGGTACCAGGTGAACAAGAAAAAACACGCTGACCGTAACAGTCAGCATGACCAGAAAAGCACCGTAAAGTCGATGGATTACCCAGGCCATTTTAACAAACCCAATTAATTGTTAATGAAGACCGGCATTCCAGTCTCCACCAGTTCAAACAACCTGGCGATATCTTCATTTCTCATCCTGATACAGCCATGCGAAAGGGGTTTACCCATCGGCTCTGAATCCGGTGTGCCATGAATGTAAATAAATCGCCTGAGAGTATCCTGGTTACCTCCCCTGTTAAAACCCGGTTCACACCCTGTAAGCCAAATTATGCGGGTCAAGATCCAGTCCCGCTGGGGGTATTGGACGGCCAGTTGAGGATTGAAAATCTCACCGGTGGGTCTTCGGCCAATAAAAACGGTATTAAGCGGGCAGTCATTTCCGATTTTGATGCGGATTTTATGTCTGCCAAGAGGCGTGCAGCCAGAACCATTGGCCTGCCCTGTTCCATTCAGAGCTGTTGAAACACTGAAGCTATGAATATATGCGTCGTCTTTGAGGATAAGTTTTTGTTCAGTGACACTTATCTCAATGCGTTTTTGATCGTCGTATGTCATTCAGAGATAAATAATTGCCATTGGGCGAAAGCTTGTAACCATGAATATCTTCTGCAGCAAATGCAACCTGGTCTTCATACCATAAAGGAATATAAGGCAAATCGGAATGTACAATTTCCTGAACCTGGTGAAAAAGCAGCTTTTGCTGTTCCAGGCTGGTTGCCTTTTGGGCCTGGTCAAGCAGGTTATCTAATCTTGAAGACTTATACCTGCCACGATTGGCACCGTCAGGCGGCAGAGATTTGGAATGGAAAACATATTTAAAAATATCCGGCGTATTAATGCCAACCCAGCTTAAACTGTACATCTGAAAGTTGCCGGATTTAATATCACCAAAGAAAGTCCCCCAGTCATAACTTTTAATCTCCAGCTCAATGCCTACAGCTTTTAACTGGTTCTGAATTACGGTAGCCAGCTTGATACGAAAAGGATCAGTTGATGTTTTATAAACAAGTCTCAACGGATTGTTGAAATCGTAACCTAACTCCTGCAGGGTTCTTCGTGACAATTCAGGCTTGTAGGCATATCCATTCAATTCCTGATGACCAGCCCAATGCGAGCTTGGCAATATAGATTCTGCCGGGCTTGCTGATGACTGGAAAACATACCTGATAATCTCTTCCCGGTTTATGGCATGGGCAATGGCTTTTCTTAACCTGTGTTTTGATGTGTCATTGTCTTCCAGATTAAAACCGATATAACTGAAATTTTGACCTTTTCTTCGCAGGTTTTTAATACCATTTTGCTTTTTGAGATATGCCATCATTTCTGGAGCAAGGTCATTCTGCATTAGATCAACTTCACCATTGAGTAATTTTAATACCCTTACGGTTGGATCTTTCACCTGCTCAAAAACAACAACCTGGTCATCTGAACGCCTCTTAATAACGACGCGCCCCTGTTTTTTGGAAACCAGTGAAAATGTTCCGCTACTAACAAGATTTTCAACAGCGATTTGCTTTTGACCTGCAATGCCTGCAGGCATGATTCCCAGTTGCAGGTAAGCCGGGAAAAGTGGATCAGGGAATTTTAACTTAAATTCAACTCTGTCTCCGGCAATCGCATCAACAGACTCAATAACCGAAAGTGACTGCCTGTGAGGAGAAACATTGTTCTTGTCCAAAACAAATTCATAGGTGGCGACCACATCCACGGCAGTGACGGGCTCACCATTGGCAAATGACATTCGGTCTGGTTTCAAATCGAAAACATAGGTCAAAGAATCCAGCTGCTGCCAGTCAGCAATACCCGGCCTGGGAAGTAAGGATTCATCGAAATTAACCAGCCTGGCATATAGCAGCTGGTTTATTCGCTCTGAAACAGCATCGGTGGCAAATCTTGGGTCAAGGTTCTGAGGCATTGTCGCTATAGCAAAGCGAATAGCTTCCTGATCGATTTCCTGTTTGTCAGAACAGCCCGATAAAAGCAGTATTGGAATCAATAATATCCAGGCAGACAGTTTTTTTACGACTTTAACCTGGTGCCGAGGGACAATATATAAAAATAGACTAACTATTTTTCCAGTCACAATAAGGATTCGATATCAGGTTCATATTGTAATAACGTGCATCGGTTGAAACCTCTTCGCCCAACCAGTCAGGCCTGGTAAAAATTTCATCTTCACTGCCTAGTTCAATCTCGGCCACTACCAGGCCAGCATTATCACCACTGAACACATCAATTTCCCAGGTGTGATTATCAATAATCACCTCGTGACGTACCTTGTCTATCACGGGTTTCAAGGCGATATGTTCAAGAATCTCCAGTGCTTCTTCATATGGAATGGGATATTCGTATTCTTTACGGGTTATACCATCGGCCGAGCTCTTAATGCCGAGAAATGCTTTGCCACCGGCTTTTGTTCTGACCCGGACAGAGCGTTCACCACCCTTGGTTAGATAGCCTTGTACCAAACGGTTGGATTG
>CALAZS010000080.1 GCA_937926265.1 uncultured Gammaproteobacteria bacterium | reverse complement strand
TATGCAGTTACTGTGTATTTCATTTACAGTTGAGACTGTATATCAAACGCAACAGGAGTCTATTTAGATGAGCGGATGTTGTGACGGCGGATGTTCTGTCAACGCTCTGCGTGAAAATCGACAGAGAAGCACTCTGCAAATAGTCCTTTTTATAAACGCTACCATGTTTGTGGTGATTGCGGGTGCCGCACTTTATGGTCAATCAACTGCCCTTTTGGCTGATAGTCTTGATAATTTTGGGGATGCACTCACCTATGGCCTAAGCTTGTATGCTGTCACCCGTGGTTCAGACACTAAAGCGAAAGTCGCACTGTTCAAAGGTATTCTCATTCTAGTTGCAGCTATTGTTGTGGCAGCTCAAATTATTTACAAACTTTTTGTTCCTAGCCTGCCAATTTTTGAGGTCATGGGGGTATTTAGCCTACTGGGTCTTATCGCAAATTCTGCTTGCCTTTTCTTGCTTTGGAGACATCGAAATGAAGATGTGAACATGAGCTCGGTTTGGGAATGTTCTCGCAACGATATAGCATCTAATATTTCAGTGTTTTTGGCTGCGGGCGCAGTCTGGTTTTTTGGATCCGGCTGGCCGGACATTATCGTCGCTACAGGTTTAGTGTTTTTATTGCTTCGTTCCGCATTTCGGGTCATATCTTCGGCAAAATCCGAACTCAGGACAACAACCTGACAATCATGTACCTGATTGATATGACAGTTTCTGTAGAAGAACCGTCTAAGTTGCGAATTAAAATCGATTGGAGGATTTAAATCGGTTTCAATAATTGCTGACATCCATTGCAGAGAGTTTTCTGATAGGATGATAAGCAAGCGCTGGAGATGAGCGTAAGTTACGAATTAAAATCCACTGGTGGGTTCAGGTCTTCTAACTTGTATTAATGATTTCTCCTTTTGCTATGGCAGGCAATTTAATAATAAATGTTCCAGACCTGTTGTAGAAAGACCCTGCATGACTGCAGGGTCAAATGGTTTATTAGGTACTCATTTTGAATAGAAAACCTGGCAGAAGATTCCCACTGTAGTTTTGACTACCAACAAATAGGTTCCTCAATTCATCAATATTAAGACTTCCATCGGCATTAAAAACACCTTCAACCTGATCTGATGAAAACCTTTCATTAAGCATGCTTTGAAGGTTTTCCATAGTAGGTATATCTTGGCGATTCATCATTCCAACTTGACTGCCTCGAAAATCACTAGGCTTAGGGATATTCTGCTCAAGCAACGCAGATAATGCTGATTCATCGATACTACCTTCGGTTATTATACCTTGTGCGTCTTCTCCAAAATTATTTTCAAGCCGTTGAGATAGTGTATCGGTGTCCAGTTCACCTGAATCAAGTTGCTCTAGAATCTGGTTTACCAGTCCATCTGCGAAAGGTGAATTGCCCATACCCGCCATTCCAGGCATTTTCCCCGGAAACCCCGTGTTAAATCCGGATATATTGGGACGATTATCTTCAATCAATGTCGTTAATTCATCGACATTTACTGAACCATCATCTTTAATAACACTTTTAGCGGCTTCACCAAAACGTGATTCAAGTCTTGATGCAACTTTGTCAGCATCAAGTTTGCCACTTTCTATACCGTTGGCAATTTTATTAGCCATATCCGAAGATGAGGGTGGACGCCCCATCTTCATTAGCATAGAAGGTTGCATGCCTGACATAGAGTCTATAAACATAACTTCTCTCCTTTATGTATTTAAAAATTGTTGCATACAGTCAAATTGCTTAACCTGTATACAAAGGAAGATATGCAAATGAAACACCGATTTCCGGAAATTTGCGTACTTTTACAAGAATTTACATTGCTGGAAGAAAAACTTTGAAAAATGCCAGGAATTCAAAACCTAAATAACTTTTTTTTTGCCCCTCGGCAAATATTATCCACTGGATAAAATTGACGGCAGAAATTTGCCGTATCAACCAGACTCGGCTTATATCTTTACTGGGAGCCTGATTGTAACCATGAGACCACCATCTCTCGCATTCTCTGCTGATATGGTGCCTCCATGTAAATTTATCGCACGTTGAGCAATAGCAAGACCTAGTCCATAGCTACCTGTTTTGCGGTCACGATCTTCTTCAACACGCACAAAAGGCTCGAATATTTTTTCTAACATATTTTCTGGAACGCCAGGCCCATAGTCCTGGATAGTGATATTGACCAACTCCGGTTCTTCATCTAATTGTTCAAGAATAATACTGACTGTTGTGTTAACAGATGTATATTTTATTGCATTTCGAACAATGTTTTCTAAAGCACTGCTCAACATTGCTTCATTTGCTTTGACGGAGATCTCCTTTAGAGAGCACACACATTTAACTTCGCGTTCATTTGCATGAGCTTCAAAATTACTACGTTCTGCAATTTCCTTAATTAGGCTGTTAAGGTTTATAACATCATTTGTAAGAAATTGAGTTTTACCTTCAAGCCGTGAAAAAGAAAGCAGATATCCAATAAGTTGATTTAGATGTTCGGCTTCCCGTTCTATTCGGTCAATTTCAACTGTTAAATGAATATCTTGATTTTTTTGGTGCGCCAGGCCCACGGCAATTTGAAGCCGTGCCAATGGTGAGCGCAATTCATGTGATACGTCTGAAAGAAGTTGCTTCTGAGAGCAAATCAGACCTTGTAGCCGCTCTGCCATATGGTCAAATTCTTGTGCTAGTTGAGCTATTTCATCTTTCCGGTTGCCCATAGCTGGAGCTATGCGAAAATCTAGATCTCCTGAGGAGAACTTATAGGTTGCATTGCTAAGTTTACGAAGCGGGCGAGTGAAATAACCAGCAAGAAAAAAACTAACAACACTACTGATTAAGGCAGCAGTCAATAATGGGAATACCATGATACGTGGCCGACTAAGGATTCTTCCCAAAGTTATAGACTTAAAATCGGGTATTAGATTGTATTCTTCAAGATTAGAGACTCTGATAATTGGTGGTCCTGGAAACGCTGAGTCTTTCCCAGTAAGTGGAAACTTGCGTAGATGTAAAATTATTTGTGATAAATGAATAGGAACCTGCCTATTTAGTAAATCTTCTCCCTTTGAATTAATCAGTAAAAATGGAATCACTTCTTTTTGATCTAGCACAAAAAGCCAAGTTTTCAGTCCTTCTACCCCATCTCTTTCTGCAATAATACGAGCTTCATCAGTATAGTGATGAAGGCGATTACGAACGCTTTCAGCGGCATCCTGGTTTCGCATGCGTTCTACAAATATTGAAGCAGTAACAAGGGTGGCACCAACAAACAATGTAAGTGAAAACCAAAAAGATATGAATATTTTCCAGAAAAAATGTTGCATTCAGTAAAGTATTAATCCTGTATATATTGGTAACCTACACCCCGAACGGTTTTGATTCTCTCATTTCCATCTTTAAGGTTGCCAAGTTTTTTACGTAAGCTACTCATATGCATATCAATACTTCGATCATATTGGGTTAATTCACGCCCTAGTGCCTGTTCACATAGTTTTGCTTTTGTCACAACTTTGCCAGCATTTTGAGCAAGAACTTCAAGAATGCTGTATTCTGTACTGGTCATGATGATTGGAGAGTTGTCCAGCAGTACATTGCGTGATCCTGTTTGGATGATTAGATCTTCAAGCGTGATTGTGGTCTTTGTATCTTTCTTGAAAGTAGTGTTATCCGGCAGATGGGATCTGCGAAGAATTGTATTAATTCGGGCAACAAGTACACGTGCATTACAGGGCTTAGGAAGATAATCATCAGCGCCCAATTCTAAGCCAACAATACTGTCAATATCATCTCCACGCGCTGTTAACATCAATACTGGTAATGTGGAAGATTTTCTTAGCGCACGAAGAACGTCAAAACCGTTAAGGCCCGGCATCATTACATCAAGAACCATTAGGTCAAAATGGTGATTACGACTCATTTCTAATGCAGATGTTCCATCATGTACCATGGTTATCTGGAAGTCTTCTGCTTCCAGTAATTGCTTAAGCATTTCACATAATTCAACATCATCATCGGCTAATAAAATACGATTCAGAGTTCGATTCATTTTTTATGTTCTTTCTCAAATACTGCTACAGGAACATTGTAAAACGGAATATAGTTGCGGGATTAGAGTCTTTACGATTTTTTACAATCAGTTTTCATTAGTTTAACTTTTTTCTGGACACTTATACGACTACTCGGAATGGTCGCACAACAGTCAGTCAAGAAAATCTGCTAACTTTCGCTTTTATCTAACAGTGATGAGTCAATTCTTCCGTTGCCAGCAGTAATCTAATGCCTGCTATCGGGATCTCGTTTTAACTAGAGTCGCATTTCTACTTGATTTCCGATAGGCTACTTAATACACTTCTAAGTCAGTCGGTCTGTTTTCCTGAACGACATTTATTTAGAGAAGAAAGGCGGACAAAATAGAATTGCCTCATCCATGAGGCTGTAGAAATGTTATAGGCTGCGTATTTGAGTGATTTCAGCACCTTCTATACCCAGAGATTCTAGAAATTTTTGGTGTTCTTGAGGTTCCATTTCTTCAAATTTCTGATGCCATTTGATCATGTCATTCTCAGTAAAACCCGCTGCTACCATAATTTGTACCCAACGATCTTTAGTCACGATTTTATCTCCTAGTAAGTTTGGTTCTTGAAGAAGCACAACAATCGCTTTTTGTTGCGCTCTCAGGTTTTGAATCTCTTTCTCAAGTTGATTGAAATGCTCCTTTAATATTTGAGATTGAGATTCTCCTTTTCGATCAAGCAAACTGCGAATACTTGCAACAGGTAACCCATAAGAGCGATACGAATTAATTGCCTTCAACCGCTCGATTTCTTTAGTTCCATACCATCGATAACCATTTTCAGAACGATAAGCAGGAGAAAGCAACTCTTCTTGCTCATAGTAAAGAATAGTTGAACGTGAGATTCCGCATTCTCTAGCGAGTTGAGTAACTGTTAGCATAAATCCACCATTTGCCAGCCGAGTGATTATCCTGAACCCTAAACCTATAGACGGGTCAATAGAATTATATAATTATTTTGATGAATTGGTTTTTGGCGCAATTAGCACGGTCTACTTGGCTTGGTGAGAGGCCGCTAAATACACTTCTGAGGCAGTCATGTGATTTCGCTGAATGACGGGAATCGATAAAGCGCCCTATATAATTGTACTCATGTGAGTTATTTATGATTGTCGTTCGAACCGCAGAGGAGACGAGATGAACATTA
>CALAZS010000079.1 GCA_937926265.1 uncultured Gammaproteobacteria bacterium | reverse complement strand
AATTATCAAGGGTATGTGGAGATAAACGCTTAACCGTGCGAATGTGTTCCAGAAACGAGTTAAGGAATGCGTTTAAGTTTTCAGTTAGTGACACCATTAGCTAAAGCATACTACAGGATTTAGAAATTGGTGTGTCTCAAAAAATTTAGCTTATAAATGACTGAGTGAGTACCTTTTTCAACGCAGTATAAAAGCAAAAAGATATCCGTGTTAGGCGGGGAGTTCGACCGCCTCAAAGGCTTTGGTTACAACATCACCCAACCGCCTCAAAAAATCCGTCCCCTGTCCACAGTGAAAATGCTCGGGATCACTGTTGCCAATTGCCAGGATACCAGTGATATTAATGCCATCAAGAGGCACCAGTGCAACTGAACCGGCATCACGGGTTAACTGACCAAAAAGATATTCGAGCTGGGGTTGTTCAACCGGTCCACATTTTGGGCGGCCATCTTTCATCAGCTGCTGAAACAGGGCCGGGCTGGGGCTGCCTTTTACAGCTTCTTTTTTCAGTTCATTTGATGAGAACAATTTAACTTCAACCGAATCGGCATTGAACTGATCGCGCAGGTGGTTCTGTAGCGTATCAATGACATCATCGAGTGTCGCGGCATCAAACAGTTCCAGTGTCATTTTGTGCAAACGACTGTTTAGCGATTCGTTTTCCCTTGCAATAGCAATAAGGTCGGTAAGTTGTGACTGAAGATCATTAGCCCTGTTGCGTAAGGTGCTGACCTGTCTTTCAACCAGCGACACGGCACCACCGGCATTGTGTGGCAATGTTAATTCGGACAGCAGGTCTTCGTTGTTAACGAAAAAGTCGGGGTGATTTTTGAGAAACTCGATAACCTGTTGTTCTGATGATACGTCGTTGCTCATAATTCAATATTACCTTCAAAAACAAATGTTGCCGGTCCGGTCATCCAGACGGGACTATCATTACTGGCCCAGGCAACGGTTAGTTGACCACCTGGAAGAGATACTACGACTTCCTGCTCGAGCCATCCAGCTTTAATACCGCAAACAACGGCTGCACAGGCGCCGGTGCCACAGGCTAATGTTTCACCGGTACCACGTTCAAAAACTCTCAGGTCAATTGCATTACGGTCTTTGATGGCCATAAAACCAACGTTGACGCGCTCAGGAAAAAACGCATGACTTTCAAGCGCCGGCCCAAGACGGTTAACCGGTGCTGACTCGACAGCATCAACCCGGATTACCGCATGTGGGTTGCCCATGGATACTGAAGAAAAATCAACAAGTTCACCATCAAGGTCGAGAGAATAATTAACAGCATACTCAGTTGAGGCAATCGGAATCAGGGATGGCTCAAACTCGGGTGCCCCCATGTTAACGCGAACCTGGTCATTATCTTCAAGATATAAGGTGATTTTACCCTTGGCAGTCCCGACATCGATCTGCCGGTTTGTTGTTAAACCTTTTTCAACAACATAGCGGGCAAAACAACGCGCACCGTTGCCGCATTGCTCAACTTCTGAACCGTCTGCGTTATAGATGCGATAGTAGAATTCAGTATCGGCTGACCGGGCAGGTTCAACCAATAGCAGCTGGTCACAGCCGACACCCATATGACGATTGGCAATAAAACGAATCTGTTGCTGGTTGAGTTCAATAGGATCAGTGGTGGCGTCAATGACAACAAAGTCATTGCCAAGACCATGCATTTTTGTAAAAGCCAGGTTCATACCGTAATACTTCAATATTTCAACTTAAGGCAAAACAGCTTCGCCGGCGAACAGCGATTCAATGGTTTCACGTTCTCTCACCAGGTGCACCTGGTCTTTATCAACCATAACTTCAGCAACCCGGGGGCGGCTGTTGTAATTGGATGCCATGGTAAAGCCATAGGCACCGGATGATCGAATCGCCAGCAGGTCTCCCGGGCTTAAAGAAAGCTGGCGGTCTTTGCCGAGAAAATCGCCGGTTTCGCAAATTGGACCGACAAGGTCATAGTTTGCGGTTGTACCCTGCCTGCTATTGTCGACCGGAATAATTTCCTGCCAGGCCTGGTAAAGCGAGGGTCTGATCAGGTCATTCATGGCGGCATCAATAATCGCAAAATGTCTGTCAGCAGTTGGTTTTAAATATTCGACCTGTGTAATCAACACACCGGCATTGGCCGCTATTGCGCGACCGGGTTCAAGAAATACTTCAAACGGCTGGTCTGCCAGTTTTTCATTGATGGCGCGGGCATAGGCAGCAGGCTCGGGAGGTGTTTCATCCTGGTAACGCACACCAAGGCCGCCACCCAGGTCAAGATGTTCAATCGTTATGCCCAGGTCTTTTAGCTGGTTCACCAGTGCGAGTACCCGGTCAAGTGCATCCAGGAACGGTGAAATGTCAGTTAACTGCGAACCAATATGGCAATCGACACCGGTAACCTGAATATTCGGCATGGCGTGAGCTGCCTGGTAAAGAGTGATTGCTTCATCAATCGCAATACCAAACTTGTTTTCTTTCAGACCGGTTGAAATATAAGGATGGGTTTTGGCATCGACATCCGGATTAACACGCAAAGAAACAGGTGCCTGGGTTTGCATTTCCCCGGCCACCTGGTTTAACAACTCCAGTTCAGCAGCAGATTCAACATTAAAACAGCGAATACCCACCTGCAAAGCGCGACGCATTTCATCAGCCTGCTTGCCAACACCGGAAAAAAGTATTTTTCCAGGGTCACCACCAGCAGCGATGACACGCTCAAGTTCACCTACAGAAACAATATCAAAACCGGAACCAAGCCTTGCCAGTACATTCAGCACAGCCAGGTTGGAATTGGCTTTAACCGCGAAACAAATCAGGTGGGGTCGTGATGCAAAAGCATCATTGAAAGCATGCCAGTGACGTTCAAGGGTTGCCCGTGAATAGATATACAAGGGCGAACCATAACGTTCGACTATTTCTGAGATTGCTACATCTTCGGCGTAAAGATGATCAGCCCGGTAATTAAAGTAATCCATCAGTCTGAACTTTATTCCGGTTGCTGTTCTGTATTTGTCTCAACTGCTTCTGTATCAACCTGTTCTGATTTATCAGGCAAAACCAATGGACCTTTTTGACCACAAGCTGACAGCATGCTGCCGGTACCAAGTACGATAACGACAATGATGAAAAGATATCGGGTCCAGCAGAGCATTCGTATACCTCGAAAAATAACGCAATGAAAGAAAAACCAGTACATGCCAATTAAGTTTAAATTACAAATGATATTACTGGATTAAGGCTTGTGAGTGAATGGTTAATCACTTCAGAGTATGATTGGACAACTCTGAATTTGATTAGACGAAAAAAATGACAACAGGTAACCAGGAAACCGAAATAATCATTGAAAGCAGCGAACCGACTCAACAGGTTGTTATCTGGATGCATGGCCTCGGCGCAGATGGCAATGATTTTGTTCCGATTGTTGAGGAACTTGATTTTCCCAAAAAAGCGGCAACCCGGTTTATTTTTCCACACGCACCGGTAATGCCGGTTTCAATCAATGGCGGTATGATGATGCGTGCCTGGTATGACATCCTGCAGGCTGACCTGACCCGCCGCGTTGATATGGAAGGCATCATGGCCTCGGTTGAACGCATTGCTCACCTGCTGGCCAGTGAAAACCAAAAAGGCATTCCGGTGGAAAATATTGTTTTGGCCGGTTTTTCACAGGGTGGTGTTATTGCATTGCAGACAGCGTTACACCTTAACCTGCCGTTGGCTGGTGTCATGGCATTATCTACTTACCTGCCATTACGCGATTCAATTGATAACCACCATAAACAGAACATTTTTCTTGCCCATGGTGTAGATGATGGTGTTGTTCCCTACAACGAAGCACTGTCATCCCTGGACTGGTTACGTGAACATGGCCATGCGGTGGAGTGGCACAACTACCCGATGATGCATTCAGTCTGTATAGAGGAAATAGCTGATATCAGTAACTGGCTCAGCAAATTTTAGGATGCCAGCTGCTGCAGGGCAATATTGATCTGGTTTTCCAGGCGCTTTTTGAAATTGAACATCTTGATGGTTGACCAGAGTTTTTCATCAGCCATACCGGTTGGTGCAATTGAAGTCAGGTAAACCGGGTAGCGCGAAGCATTTTTTCTCATTTTCAGAATATGCCCGGCAATTGCGGCATAAATGTCATTTCTTAATTCTATGTAATTAAATTCATGCTCGTTACAGATTATCGAATAGTTATTTAGAGAGTTTTTATTTGTTTCCTGCCCGGAGGAATTGCCAATCTGTAACTCTATTTCAGTGTATTCACCGGCAGAGCTGATAGCCGGTAACCTTGCGGGCTCGAAATACCAGGTTTTCATATCAGTCTGTGCAAGTCGGTAAAATTCCGGTGAGTAGTGCAGTATTTGTGAAACATTATCAACTGACAGCAGTGCGCGACGGTTGGAAAGGCTATCAATAAAGCGCTGTTGCTGTATCAGCAGGTGCCTTTCATCAGCGTTTTTGACCAGCTGGTAAAACAGCGCTCCAAATTCATCAACGACATAAATCTGAATTCCCTTGCTGGCCTGAAGTGAATAAAGTTGAATAACATCTGGACGGTTGTTTTGCATAATCACCGGCAGTGGATGATTTGCCAGGCTATGGCTTTCTATCACAACCGGGGAAAACTCATGTTGTGATTCGCCCAGCATTTCGAAAAGCTCTTTCTGACTGGATGTCATTACATGATGGAAATTGTCATTGCGATGGTAGAACACCGCGTAACCGTCTTCTATCTCAAGTACGAAACGACTGTTTAGGCCGGGTCCCGATTCAAAAAAACAGTCAACCAGTTCAGCCAATACTTTTTCAACCCGCGAGGCAATATTGTGGCTGCGCGACGAGCCAAAACCGTTAACAGATGGTTTGGGGTAAGTATCGCAAAGCTGTATCGACTGCAGGAATTTGCTGAAACCCTCCAGGAGTCCCTCGGTGCCAATGTGCGTGCTTGTTTCAATTTCACCCCATGAATTGGTAGAAAGAAAATCCAGGCGCTTGGCCAGGTTGATATGCTTGGCACTGAAACTTAACGGGTTGGAGCGTCTCGAGGTTAACTGTAATCCCGCGCGCGAAAACTCTGCCATCGGATCAAAGCCGATGTTAACAAAAGCCATGGCATTGACGGTATGGGGTTTTTTATGCAGCTGTTCAATATCAGGCTTGATGGCATGGTGATCAGGTATCAGCGCGTTGATCAAATCCAGTATCTGTCTTAAATCCGTAATTGGTACCGGTGCATCAAAAGGCCGGATGATGATCTGGATGCCGGGTTCGATAATATCGTTGCAATGGCACCAGGCCAGCATTTCCAGCAGACTCGGTGTGGTTTTCAGTACTTTAACTGTTTCATTGACATTAGGGTCATCCCGAAACAGTTGCCAGCGTATCTGGTCTTTACGTGACTCAAAACGGAAACACAGCCTGGGTTCGCACATCTCCTTGGAAATGCCCGGATTTATAAAATCAATTTTGCCCGGGCGTCGTTCCAGTGCGGCATAAAGTTTACGTCCGAGTAGATTCAGTTCCAGCGGATCAATGCCCCCGGTTGCCGTGTTGTTTCGGGCAAAATTCATCAGCACCCGGTAACTATGGGTCAATTCCCGAACCAGGATGTTTCTTTCGCGGTTAACTTCCTCGATTTTCCATTTGTCCCTGGAATCAAGTCGGCGTATTTCAAGGTCAGACCACTGCCACTCCTGAACCAGGCGCTCCAGCCTTTTTCGTTTCCAGTCATAATTCGATTTGCTGGTTTTTGACAGCGGCATGTTTACTTTGAAATAAAAACAGCGACGCGCCAGGTCAAGACGTTCATCCTGCATATGTGCCGTCAGGTATGCTTCAACCTGGCGGTAAATCAGAATGTAGGGATCGATGTCAGTGACATTCTCATCACCGTTGAAGATAGCCTGCTTGGTGACCTGGCTTAACCAGCTGATTTTGGGGAAATCAGCGGCATAGGATTCCATTAAAAGAATTTTAAGAATGGCCTTGTAGGGAGATTCGATACCTTTATAGAGCTGCCAGTGGGCGGCCCCAAAAAACTCATCAGCCGGTACATCATCCATACCACCGAAATCCAGCCAGTCTATTGGATCAATGAAACGCTTTTTTATCATCTCATCGGTAAAACTCTGGTATCGGTCATCTTCTTCAGGCGGGACTATCCACCATAATGGTGGACGGCCGCTGACTAAAATACTGGTTCGGTAAAACTCTTCCAGTAACAGGTGATGTTGTGCACTGCCACTGCTTTCTGATGACAGTGAAAGGGTTTCCCCGGATTTAAACGCAACAGCATCCATCAGGAAAAAATGCACTTCAAGACCAAGTTCTTCACCAAACTTTTCAATCAAGTGGGCTTTTTTCTGCAGTAAATTAATCTGATTGCGCTTTAAGTCATGTGAATAGCACAACCAGAAATCCAGGTCGGAATCTGTTGTCTGGCCAACGCTGCCGATACTGCCCATCAGGTAGAGCCCCTGTATTGGAATCGTTCTCAGGGCCTTGCGTTTATATTCAAAGCTGCGACCGAATTTCTTGGCAATCAGCAGGGTATTGCGATCAGGTTGGTAGTCGGCCATGCCGGCCGGTACATCGTTACTGACGAAGCCGGGCAGGGTTGGATAGTTGATATGAAACAGCAGCGGCAGTATGTTTAGAAAATCTTTCTGCACTCCACTCATGTCTGCTTCCAGGCGTTTAATCCTGTGAGCATTCAGGGCGTTATAGCGCCTCAGGATCTGCTTGATTTCCTTTCTTCCCAAACCCTGGTCAAGATTGATTTTTTCAACCATATATTTCTTTAACTAAAAATTCCTTAAACCATATATCCCTGCAACTGGGGGACTTAACTGAGTGCCTAATTTAAAGCCAGTTTTAAAGCCTGGGAGGCCCTTTCAACCAGCATCCTCGGGTCATTACCCTTTTCCCATTCAGCCAGGCCATATGCAAGCTTGAGTTTGTCTATCTGTTCGGCCGGCAGGCCAAGTTTATCTTTTTCGCTGATGATGTTTTCAAAAAGACGTGTCGCCTCTTCCGAAACGGTCTCGGGTAGGAAGATAACAAATCTGCCTGCCTGGCAACGCGCAATAAAATCAGCCCAGCGTAAACGTTCGCGCAGAAATTGGCTGAAAGTCAGAATGATGTTGTTGTAGTCGTCGTCAAGAATATGCGAATCATCAGCGTCAGTAATTTCAAGGCTCAGGATCACAAGTGTCAACGGGTTATGATAACGCCTGCTGCGGGTAACCTGTATTGCCAGTTGCTGTGAAAGGGCCCTTTCATTGGCGAGGCCGGTCAGTTCATCGGTCAGTGTGAGTTTTTCAACCTGCTGCCGCAACTCGGCATTCTCATTAACGAGTGGCTCGGTGGAATAGATCGGCATGTAGTAATGCAGGGTATATGGATGACCTGAAAATTCTATTTTTGAAGAACTGCGTTGAAAATGGAGGCTTGAATTGCCTGAACTCACAGTGATGACTGATTTTTCACCCAGAAGTGCTTTGAGCACCGGGTCAGAATTGGCATATATGCCATTCAACTGATCGGCCTGGTGACTGGAAAGTGTCGCAAACGTCTGGTTCGCTAATTGAATCCTGTTATCAGGGTCAACAACCACGGTCGGGAAGGGGCTGTGATCAAGCGCTGCAGAAGCTAGGTTTTCTATACTCACGGCTACTCAACTGGTATTTACTGGTATTAAATGGGGAAGTTTTAATTGTGTAACTATGACGGCAGGATTCGAAAAAACTTGAATAGTTGAAAAGTAAATTTATTCGATTTGCTCACCGCGTACTGCCAGGCCTTTTACTTTTTCAACCGGAAAGCGTTTTTCATTGAGAGCCATTTTTTCTTTAACAGCCGCAACCAGGTCAATATCAAGTCGTTCAGATAACCTGAGAAGATAAATCAGTATATCCGCCATTTCATGGCTGACATCCTTAATCTGTCCGGCATCAAGCTGATAGCTTTGCTCTTCTGTGAGCCACTGAAAATGTTCGAGTAATTCACCGGCTTCGCCGGACAAGGCCATCGACAGGTTTTTTGGGCTATGAAATTGCTCCCAGTCTCGTTTTTGCGCAAACTCTTTTAAATAAAGGTTTAATTCTGTAAGTGAGTCTTCACTCATGATCGTTCGGTCCTGGAAATATCTAGGGTTTCTGGATCCTTTGGCGGGCTCTTTGAATCGCAGCTCTTACCTGTGCCGGAGCAGTACCGCCGATATGATTGCGGGCAGCGACAGAGCCTTCCAGGGTCAGGTAATCAAACACATCATCTTCGATTTCAGCTGAAAACTGGCGTAGTTCATCCAGGGAAAGATCAGCCAGGTCACAGTTTTTATCAACACAATAGGCGACGGACTTTCCAACGACTTCATGGGCATCGCGAAAAGCGGTGCCTTTTCTGACCAGGTAATCAGCCAGGTCGGTGGCGGTGGCAAAGCCTTTGAGTGCAGCGTTGCGCATATTCTTGGCATTACAGCTAATGGCGGGAATCATGTCGGCAAAAACCTTAAGCGAGCCTTTGAGGGTGTCAACGGTATCAAACAGTGGTTCCTTGTCTTCCTGGTTATCCTTGTTATATGCCAGGGGCTGGCTTTTCATTAATGTCAGTAAAGACATTAAATGACCAAACACGCGAGCGGATTTGCCTCGAATCAGTTCAGGAACATCCGGGTTTTTCTTTTGCGGCATGATCGATGAGCCGGTACAGAAGCTGTCACTCAGGGTGATGAAATGAAACTGGGCAGATGACCAGATTATAAGTTCTTCGGACATTCTGGATAGGTGCATCATCAGAATGCTGGCGGCCGAGCTAAACTCAATCGCAAAATCGCGGTCACTGACAGCATCCAGCGAGTTTTCAGCCGGGGAATCAAACCCAAGAAGCTTGGCCGTCAGGTGGCGGTCAATCGGGTAGGTGGTTCCTGCCAGAGCCGCAGCACCTAAAGGCAAGCTGTTCATGCGCTTGAGTGCACCGTGAAAGCGGCCGGAATCACGCTCCAGCATTTCAAACCAGGCCATCATGTGATGTCCGAAAGTAATCGGCTGGGCCGTCTGCAAATGGGTAAAACCGGGCAAAATGGTTTCCGCTTCCTGTTCCGCCAGGTCCAGCAGGGCCGTCTGAAAACGGCGAATTTCTTCCAGGATAATACCGGTCTCATGACGCAGCCAGAGTCTGACATCAGTCGCTACCTGGTCGTTACGCGAACGGCCGGTATGCAGTTTCTTGCCCGCGTCACCAATTTCGGCAGTCAGGGCAGACTCGATGTTCATGTGAACATCTTCAAGTTCAACCGACCACTCAAACTCACCTTTATTGATTTGATCGCGAATTTTCTCAAGGCCCGAGATGATCAGCCGGGATTCTTCAAGGCTGAGAATCTGTTGCTGTGCCAGCATGGTGGCATGTGCGATTGAGCCGTCGATATCAAAATCAGCGAACCGCTGGTCAAATTCAACAGAAGCGGTAAAGGCTTCAACAAAGGCATCGGTTGGCTCATTAAAGCGGCCAGCCCAGAGTTTTTTCTCAGACATAAGGTAAACTTCAGGTTTGGTACGGAATTTTTCCGGACATTATCAGAAATTGTCATTAATTGTTAATTTAGGTTTTAAATTCCCACAATAAGCTCAAAAATAAGGGAAAATCCTAGGCTGTAAAAATAGTGTCATAATCTCCACGTAGTATCGCGCTCTCGGATTATCACTAGTGGAGACATTATCCTATGAAACTAAAATTAGCACTGCTTACTGCAGCTATGGCGACAACTTTCGCGACATCAGCTTTCTCAGCTTCCCGCGATTTCATCTCTATCGTTGGTTCTTCAACTGTATACCCTTTCGCTACAGTTGTTGCTGAAACTTTCGGTAAATCTACCAGCTTCAAAACACCAAAAATTGAATCTACCGGTTCTGGCGGTGGTTTGAAACTTTTCTGTGCCGGCGTTGGTGTTGAACACCCGGACGTCACTAACGCTTCACGTCGTATCAAAATGTCAGAAGTTGAAAAATGTGCTTCCAATGGCGTAAAAGAAATCGTTGAAGTCAAAGTAGGTTACGACGGTATCGCTGTTGCTCAGTCTAAATCAACACCGATCATGGCTTTGACCCGCAAGGATATCTTCCTGGCACTTGCCAAAAAAGTTCCAGGTCCTGATGGCAAACTGATCGACAACCCATACAAAACATGGAAAGACGTCAACAGCAGCCTGCCTGCTACTAAAATCCGTGTTTTAGGTCCTCCTCCAACTTCCGGTACTCGTGACGCTTTCGCTGAGCTTGCAATGGAAGGTGGCGCAAAGAAATTTGACGACCTTGCCAAACTGCGTAAATCAAAAGATGAAGCAGAAATCAAATCTCTGATGGCAAAACTGGGTATTCCTGAATCAGCATTCAACAAGAAAGGCAAAAAAGTCTTTAAAGCTGTTGCTCACGCAGTTCGTGAAGACGGTGCATACGTTGAAGCAGGTGAGAACGATAACCTTATCGTTCAGAAACTGGTCGCCAACCCTGATTCTGTTGGTGTATTCGGTTATTCATTCCTGGAAGAAAACTCTGACAAAGTTCATGGCAACACCATTGATGGCGTAGCACCAGAGTTTGAACTGATTGCTGCAGGTGATTACCCAGTATCACGCTCTCTTTACTTCTACGTGAAGAAAGCTCACATCGGTACTGTTCCTGGTGTTAAAGAATACCTGGCTGAGTTCACCAGTGATAAAGCGATCGGTTTAGAAGGTTACCTGGCTGACAAAGGTCTGATTCCTATGCAGGATGCAGAGCGTAAAGCCTACCAGGCTGATGCCAAAAACCTGAAAAACTTTGATGCAAGCGTACTGAAGTAAGTATTAGTTAGCTCGGTACAGTCAGCCCGGCATTGCCGGGCTGACTATTCATTATCATTTAATTCGAACGGGGTAGGGCGTTGTCATACACAAGTATCTTTATAGTCGTCATGCTGCTGGCAATGAGCAGTTACTGGTTTGGATGGCGAAAAGCAAAGGTGGTATCTGGCGGTAATTTGCACAAATTACACTCGCGCCTGCCTTATTATGGTTACATGTCTGCGATGTGGTCCGGTCTTCCAGCATTGCTGATATTAGCGGTCTGGATTTCATTTGAAACAACCATCGTTTCTTCGCTGGTGATGTCAGATTTGCCGCCCGCATACGAGAGCTTATCTGAACAGCGAAAAAGCCTGTTATTAAACGATATAAAAAATCTTTCTGAAGGCAGGCAGACCTCTGAGTTAACGCCTGAAATGCAGGCTTTATCAGATCGATATACACACCTCAAATCAATTGCCAACATGGCGAATATTGCAGTGGTTTTGGCAATTGCAATTATCGGTGGTGTGTTTGCCTGGCAAAAAATTGAAGTTGAAACCCGGGCGAGAAACAACGTAGAAAAAATTGTAAAAGGCTTGCTGATTGCAAGCTCAACAATAGCTATTTTTACAACCGCAGGAATTGTTCTGTCCGTTTTATTTGAAGCGATAAGATTTTTCGGCAAAATTCCTCCTGCAGACTTTTTCTTTGGACTTGAATGGAGTCCACAGACAGCAATACGTGCCGACCAGGTGGGTTCCAGTGGCGCTTTTGGCATGATCCCGGTATTTGCCGGTACGCTGTTGATTTCTTTCATTGCCATGTTGGTGGCAGTGCCGATAGGCCTGATGTCAGCAGTCTATCTTTCAGAATATGCGCCCAAAAATATTCGTGCAACAGCCAAACCGATGATGGAGGTGCTTGCGGGTGTACCGACGGTAGTTTACGGCTTTTTTGCCGCACTTGTAGTGGCGCCGTTGATTCGTGACGCAGGTGTCAGTATTGGGTTGGATGTTTCGGCAGAAAGCGCCCTGGCTGCAGGCCTGGTCATGGGTATCATGATTATCCCCTTCGTATCATCGTTATCAGATGACGTGATTAATGCTGTACCGCAGGCCATGAGAGACGGTGCCTATGCACTTGGTGCTACGCAGTCTGAAACTGTACGCCAGGTGATTTTACCTGCCGCTCTTCCCGGAATTGTCGGCGGTGTGCTTCTGGCCGTATCAAGAGCTATCGGAGAAACCATGATTGTGGTGATGGCCGCTGGATTGGCTGCCAACCTTACATTTAATCCACTTGAAGCTGTTACTACTGTAACGGTACAGATTGTAACCTTACTGGTAGGTGACCAGGAATTCGACAGTGCTAAAACCCTTGCAGCCTTTGCGCTTGGCCTGACGCTCTTTGCTGTAACACTGGCGTTGAATGTTATTGCACTCCACATTGTCCGAAAATACCGTGAACAATATGAATAATTTAAATAAAGAATCTATCGCTGAAATCGTCGACAAAGGTCTTTCAAAACGCAAGGCAAAAGAGAAGCGTTTCAGGTTGGCGGGTATGGTAGCCGTAGTAACGGCATTGGTTATGCTGGTTCTTTTGCTGGTCAGTATCGTGGTGACTGGTCTACCGGCGTTTACACAAACCGCTATTAAAATGGATTTCCATTTCGATGAATCATTGTTGCCGGCAGATGCTGAACTCAATGAAGAAGTTATCATGGCCATGGATTTTCACGGCCTGGTTAAGAAGACCCTGCGTGAAAAATTTCCGGATGTAAAAAGCCGTGGTCAAAAGAAAGTTCTCTACAAAATTATCAGTAACGGGACACCTTATCAGTTACGCGATATGCTGATTGAAGATCATTCGATTCTGGGCACCACGCAAACACTCTGGGTGCTGGCAGATGATGAAATCGACAGTATATTCAAAGGCAGTAAAACCATCGCAGACTCACGCATGACCGAAGAGCAGTACGGCTGGATCAGGCGTTTGATTGCAGAAGAGAGCGTCAGAACCCAGTTCAACTGGACTTTCTTCACTAACGGTGATTCACGTGAACCGGAACAGTCGGGTATTCGTGGTGCGATAATGGGCTCATTGTTTGTCATTATTGTTACATTGGGACTTTCGTTTCCCATGGGTGTGGCTGCGGCTATTTACCTGGAAGAGTTTGCCAAGCCAAGCCGCCTTAATGACCTGATTGAAATCAACATTAACAACCTGGCAGCGGTACCCTCTATCGTATTTGGTTTACTGGGACTGGCCGTCTTTATCAACTTTATGGGTATGCCGCGATCGGCACCAATTGTTGCGGGTCTGGTACTGACGCTGATGACATTACCGACCATCATTATTGC
>CALAZS010000078.1 GCA_937926265.1 uncultured Gammaproteobacteria bacterium | reverse complement strand
TTTTGAACGGTGGTTGCAGCATTTGCTTGTGCAAGTGAAGCCAGGGTTGGGTTTGTTGTATTGGCGGTATTGGTTTTGGGGTTACTGCCTGCCAGTGCCGGGTTTGGCCTGGCAGCAGCATCTATCTGCTGCCTGAGATTTTCCAGTATTCTGACAAGCGCGGCTTTTAAATCATTGCCAATCGGCTCACCGCGTAACAGGCGGCTTTCCATGAAAATACCCGAATCCTGAACTGCCTGCCTGAAAGCCTCCGGGCTTTTGATTTGATTCGTGTTGGGCAACTGTTCCAAAAGCTTATTAATTTGGCTGCCAACCTGTTTTCCGACCAATGTATTAGCCAATGCAGTTTGCAGTTCCTGGTTAATAACTTTGGGTACAAGTTCGAACAATTGTGTCAGTAACGTCTTTAAAGGGGTTTGAATAGGCAAGCTGATTTTTAAAACCTGGGCCTGAATTTCTTTTGCCAATGCGGCGGTATTACTGCTGTCGACCAGTTTCAGCTGCAGACTGTCAGCAGTTTTTTCGACCACAACCACGTTTAACTGTTGCCCGGCTTTGAGAGTATTTAAAGCGGCTTCAACCAGGACTTTCTCAGCAGCCAGGCGTAACAGTACCTTGCCGTCTATATTCGGGTTTAACACGGTGGCCTGCAACTGCTGGCCCTGGGATACCTTATCAAGTAAAGCCAGCGTGGCCGCCTGGGTCGCCATTTGTGCGCTGCTTGGCTGGGAACCAGTCTGCGAGCCGGCTTGGGAACTGGCCTGTAAATCAGCCTGGCCCTGGCTCACAGATCGCATGACCTGCAGCACACTTTGAATCATTTCCGGGGTTATTTGGCTCATCTATTTTATTAGCGGCAGAAATTGCACTACATTTAGTCATCATTATAGGTGACAATATTGAAAAACATTTCCTAAGTATCTGAAAATATGAGCGAAGACAGAGATAAAAGCCACGAAAAAATCTGGTATGTAAAAAAAGGTCCCAAGGTTTATGGTCCTTTTTCCGCGGTTCGTGTCAGAAATCTCTTGATGGAATCCAAAATTGAGCTCGGTGACCAGGTCAGTCGAAATAAAAAAGACTGGGTATATATGAGCCAGCAACCCGAAGTCGTGCCGTTACAAATGCGTAACCCGGATGCATTCTCCGACTCTGATGCTACCGATGATCTTGATCCGGGTAAGAAGGGCAGTTTCTGGTTGCCAGTGATACTTATTATTCTGATTATCGGTGGTGGTATTACTGCCTCCATTTTCTTAAACCAGGGACAAACATCCAGCCAGTCAGACTGTACTGCCACCCCTGCTGCCGGAGTGAACTGGAACAGTTGTAACATGCGCGGCATGACCGCCGAAAACGTTAATCTTGATGGTATGTCTGCAACAAGTGCCAGGCTGACATCCGCCAGCTTCAATGGCTCTTCAATGAAATCAGCAAACCTCGGTTATGCCAACCTGGATAACGCGCAGCTGTCTTACGTGGATTTCACCGATGCAGTCCTCAAGGGGGCGAGCATGAGGAATGCCGATATGACACGTGTTGTGCTGAACAATGCGGATTTACGTTACTCGGATATGAGTGGAGCCAGAATAGGTGGGTTGCAGATTACTAATGCCAGGTTGACCGGAGCGATTTGGACTAATGGGAAAAAATGTAAGGAAGGTTCTCTTGGCAAATGCTACCAGTAGTGAAATTCTACTCAATTGAGCGAATTTCACGTTAGTTTCGACTTAAGCTTCATTCTCAGTCACTCCTGCGAAAGCAGGAGTCTATTCAGTTACCGGCTGAGCTGCAGATGATAATTAATTCACTAACCCTCTCTCAGAAAAAGCCAGCGAGTGATAGCGTAAGACTTTAACAGTATCTGACCAGTGGTTAACCGGTAAGCCGGCTTTCAGCTTTAAATGTTCCCAGAACTGTTGCTTATCAGGTAGTGATTCCCATACCGACGGTAAAAAGGTTCCGCGTTTGTAGCCGTCTTCAAGTATCAATCCATCCACTTGCGGTTGTATCTGGTTTAGCAGGTCTTGTTCGCTGGTAAAACTTATGGGTTCAGGTGGGGTGAGGATGGAAATCTCTATTTCACATTCTGATAATTCATTGGCTGTCAGTGCCGGAAACCTTGGATCCCGAAAAGCTGCAGAATAGGCATTTTCGGCTACATCTTTCACTAGTGGCTGGATGGCTTGCAGGTGGCCAATGCAGCCGCGTAGCTGATTGTTTATTGTTAATGTCACAAAACAGGCGGCTTCTACCTGTAGCTCATTGTTGTAGTTGTGAAAGTCGTTGTCATTGATGGTCAATGGCTTGCCGGAATCGAGCCCGAAATTAATCGAGTTCCTGGCTAATTCCAGTAAGACTTTTTTATCCTGATTACTTAGTTGCATGGCCGGTAGTAATGAATAGTCCCAAAATAATGAGGCCTAATTTAAAATATAGGCGCCGTAACCCACGACACTGCTTTTGTCGCCGGCAGTGTCTCCTGAGTTTCTAAGATCAAGTACGCTGGCATTTAACTGTTTTTGCCGGGCGATCAGTAACAAACCACTTAACGGGTATGTTCCACATGCATCTTCACCAGCGATGGCTTCGTAGTTTAATGCTTCAATATTCTTACTGGTGTGTTTGTCCAGTTGCTGAGCCTGGTGGTATTCATGAAAATGACTCAGGTCTGAACTGATAACAATCAGTGTCTGTTCATCTCCCCAGAGACGGTTTAACACTTCGGCAACCTGTTGTGGTGAAGCCATGCCAACGATAAACGGCAGAATGCTGAACTCTTCAAGACTTACCTGCAGGAAGGGCAGGTGAACTTCCAGTGCATGTTCGCCTTCAAAGGCCTTTTCAAGTGGCATGACATATTCCAGATCATCAAGTTTTGTTATGGCCTTTTTATCTACAGGAATATCGCCCAGTGGTGTACGAAAATAATCTGCCTGTGACCAGGCAATGCCGCGAAAGCCATACCGGTGTGCTGGTGACATGATGACTACCTGCCTGATTTTGGCTTTTATGCTTTCCAGTGTTTTATAGGCTGTTGCGGCAACTGGTCCTGAATAGATGTAACCGGCGTGAGGCGCAATAATGGCCTTGGGTGGCGCTTCCTGCGACATTTCTGCATGCTGCAGAAAGTTATTGATTTGCTGCTTCAGCTCAACCGGGTTACTGGTGTAAAACTGGCCGGCTACTGCGGGCAGTCTCACGGTTTTTTGATCTTGTGTCGCCATCATATGAGGATCCGATTGCCGTCTATACTTAATTTAAGCACATTTTTTGACAGGAAGTTGTTCAGAGTGTTTTTCAGAAGTGTCTGAGTCAGGGATGACGAAGCCAAGCCCCCAGGGATGGGTTCACGGCGTCTTTTGAAAAACATTCTGTATAGCTTCATGTCTTCAACGCAACTGAAGCTAACAGACTACTTTAGAAAAGACGTTGTAGATACATCCTTGTAAACTTGACTGCAGCTTCCATGCTGCAGACACCTTTCTAAAGCAGTTCTGTCAGCTTCATTATTGAAACTGAGCAGATGAACCATAAAACCAAATACTGGCATGAACTGGAAGATGGCCGCATCCAATGTGACGTCTGCCCAAGATATTGCCAGTTAAAAGAAGGGCAAAGAGGCCTGTGCTTTATCAGGGCCAGGCAGGACAATGAAATCGTGCTGACCAGTTATGGCAGATCGAGCGGTTTTTGCATAGACCCGATAGAAAAAAAACCGCTGAATCATTTCCTCCCAGGTACACCAATCCTGTCATTTGGTACAGCTGGCTGTAACCTGTCATGCAAGTTCTGTCAGAACTGGGATATGAGTAAATCCAGGGAAATGGATACCCTTGCTGCACAGGCATCACCACAAACCATCGCAGATGCCGCCCAGCAGCATGGCAGTCGAAGTGTTGCCTTTACCTACAATGACCCGGTGATTTTTCTGGAGTATGCCAACGACACCGCCGATGCCTGTCATGAAAAAGATATCAAAACCGTCGCTGTGACAGCCGGCTTTATCGCTGAAGGAGCCAGGGAGGATTTCTTCAGTCATGTCGATGCGGCTAATATCGATTTAAAAGCCTTTACTGAACGTTTTTATCACAAGCTCTGTGGCGGACATCTGGAGCCGGTGCTGGAAACACTGAAATATCTCAGGCAGGAAACCCGGGTATGGTTTGAGCTAACGACCTTACTGATTCCCGGTGAAAACGATTCCGAAAAAGAAATTCAGGAAATGACACAATGGATTATGGAAAACCTGGGACCGGATATACCTCTGCATTTCACTGCCTTTCATCCAGACTGGAAAATGCGTGACATACCAGCCACCCCGGCATCAACATTAACCAGTGCCAGGAAAATAGCACTGGATAATGGCTTGCATTTTGTTTATACCGGTAATGTGCATGATTCTTCCGGTGGCAGTACCTGGTGCCCTGAATGCGGCAAACTGTTAATTGAACGTGACTGGTATGTGTTGGGAGACTGGGGACTGGATGATAAAGGCTGTTGCAGTTGTGGTTATCACTTGCCGGGGGTTATCGAGGCGCATCCGGGAGACTGGGGAGCTAAACGCCAGCCTGTTCGCCTATGAACACTGAATCGATTGTCTTCACATTTTTTATGATCTTTGCCGGTGCGGCGCTGTTGGCAACCTTTGCGCTGTTTGCACGCCAGGCATTATTGATCGCTTACATCCTGATAGGTGTGCTGCTTGGTCCATGGGGATTGGGGTTTGTCAGTGATTCCGAGGTCATAGGTGAAATTGCCCATATCGGTATTATCTTCCTGTTGTTTTTAATTGGCCTTAACCTGCAGCCGCAGGAACTGTTGCACATGATGCGCAAGACTACGATTGTAACCTTGGCAAGTTCGGCAGTGTTTTCCCTGTTTGGTTTTACGCTCTGTATCCTGTTTGGGTTTTCATTAAAAGATGCCATCCTGGTTGGCATCGCAACAAGCTTTTCAAGCACCATCATTGGATTAAAACTTTTACCGACAACCATTCTGCATCATCAGCGCAGTGGTGAAGTCATTATCAGTATTCTATTGTTTCAGGATTTGATAGCTATAGTTCTACTGATGGTTTTGCAGGGCAGTGGCGGCACCGAAGAGATTGCTGTCCTTGAAATGTTGAAACTGCTCGTGGTATTGCCGTTGTTCATAGGTCTGTCATGGGTTTTTCAGAAGTTTGTGATCCTGCCCTTGATTGCGAAGTTTGACCGTATCCAGGAGTATATTTTTCTCCTTTCGATTGCCTGGTGCCTGACACTGGCTGAAATAGGTCAGCTTGTTGGCTTGTCTGCAGAGATTGGTGCTTTTATTGCCGGGATTACCCTGGCTTCCAGTCCGATTGCCCAGTTCATTGCCGAAAGTCTCAAGCCACTGCGGGACTTTTTCCTGATCATGTTTTTCTTCTCACTTGGAGCCGGTTTTAATCTTGGCATGATTGACCAGGTTATTGTGCCCGGCATTGCATTGGCGATCATCATGATGCTGCTTAAACCGCCGGTGTTTCGCTGGCTGTTGTTCCGATCCGGGGAAAATCTGAAACGCTCCCATGAAGTCGGTTATCGCCTGGGACAGATGAGCGAATTTTCGTTGTTGATTGCCGTCCTGGCAGTTGATACCGGTGTCATGTCTGACAGGGCAGGTTACCTGATCCAGCTTGCCACTGTGCTTACTTTCCTGTTTTCAACCTACCTGGTGGTGATGCGTTTTCAGTCACCAATTGCCTTGTCTGATCATTTGCGAAGAGATTGAAGGTCAGGTTGGGAAAATAAATCTCATTTTCACTTACATTTTGTGGTTTTGGTCTAAAGTAAGTTTGATGTGATTCAGGAAAATTGAATTGAAACAGTTTGCTTCAAATATTTACGTCATTGGTTTTATTGTTTATTGCCTGATTGCCGGCGGGCTGTTCTTTTATATCAATCAGAGTTCAGAGCAGATTAATAATCAGATAAACCAGCTGATTTCAGATTTTCAGACCAAGCGACATTCGATTGCCGAAATGTCTGAGGCTACCAAAGTACGTATCCTTTTGCTGGTAGAAATGCGAGGCACTGATGATGCCTTTGAACGAGAAGAGCTATTAACCAGGTTTTACCAACAGGGTTCACGCTATCTCAAGGCCAGGGATAAAATTCTCTCGGTAAAACTTAATGCAGAAGAAAATGCGGAAATGGTCAGGATCTGGGATGCGGTCGTGGTTACTGCGCCCAAGCTCAGGGAGGTAGCCGATTTACTGACCCACTATGGCAGCGATGAAAAGGCCCAGGCCCTGTTACAAGAGGTTTTACCGATTCAGCAGAATATCACCAGGTCCTTTGAAAAACTCATCGCCAGTATCAGTCAGCAGGCAGCCAATCGCCAGCGCATCCTGCAGGATGAGTTAATCAATCACCAGCAGTTAATCTTCTTGTTATTTGTTGTATCGATTGTGCTGGCGGCGTTTACACTCATGCTGACTCAGCGCGATAAGCTATTGCTGGCGCGGGCAACTGATGAGGCAATGATTGAGAAAAACCGTGCAGAAGAAGCCAACCAGGAAAAAAGCCGTTTTCTTGCCAATATGTCGCATGAGTTACGCACACCGATGCACGCCATCCTGAACTTCACCGTACTCGCTTTAAAGCGTGCTGAAGACCCAAAGCAGGAAAAATTCTTACAGAATATCCGTACCAGCGGTATCAGATTGACTTCATTACTTGATGACCTCTTGGACCTGTCCAAGCTCGAAGCCAATAAAATGGATGCTGATTTTGTTTACCAGGACATGACAACGCTTGTTGAAAGTGCAGTTTCAGAGATTTCCTCACTGGCCACCAAAAAGGGCATTCTGGTGAATATAGATTCAAACAGCCATTATGAATGTATGTTTGACCAAAAACTGATTTTTCAGGTTGTTGTTAACCTGCTTTCCAATGCGATCAAGTTTTCAGGGGAAAATACAACAATTCAAATCGATATGAAATTCATCGAATCCAGGGGTAAACGCTCTGAACCGAACATGATCCGGGTCAGTATTGCTGACCAGGGGGTCGGCATTCCTGAAGACCAGGTTGAGACTGTTTTCGACAAGTTTTACCAAAGCTCGAAGACGCGCAGCCAGGCGGGTGGGACCGGTCTTGGATTGCCTATCTGCAGGGAAATTATCAATTTGCATGGTGGAAAAATATGGGCGGAATCATCATCCGGTGAAGATACGCATGGCTCTGTTTTCAGATTTGAAATACCGGTGATCCAGTCTTCAGCCGAGGTGATCAGTATTCCCGATATCCAGACAGCGATTGATTCACACCTGAAATGGAAAGAGATGATCGAAGCGGTTGCCAGGGGTGATAAAAACGCGATCAGTCCCAGGCCAATGTCGGAAATGAATACACACCTGTGTTCCCTTGGAAAATGGATAGATTCTGTTGATATTGGTGGCAGCCTGTTTGCTGAATTAAAGCGTATCCACTCCGAGTTTCATGTGCTGGCCGGTGAAGTTATCGCCTACCGTGATGCCGGGCAGGAGCACGCAAAAATTGAGAAACTGGTAGAGTTTCAGGAGGCATCAGACCAGATAACCCGCTTGCTCAAGTCTATGCAGTATCATGCCAGTGCACATCAAAAAGCCGCCTGAAGTATTTTAAATAAATCCCGGTAGTTCTGTTTCGTTACTCTCTTTTTTGATCAAAAAGGTTTTACTAATTTTCCGAATAGGTATACTGCCGCCGAATTTTTGAGTCGAGGTCGTTATGCCGTTTTCTGCTGTTGCGCTTCAGGATAAATTTGTCCACATTCGTGAAAACAAGGTTTTTGAAACCATTGTTATTTTTATCATCGTGCTTTCTGCGCTGGTGATTGGAGCAAAAACCTATCAGATTAATGCAACTGTACTCGAAATTTTCCTGATCCTTGACAAGATGATCACGGTGTTTTTCCTGGTTGAAATCATCATTCGTATGATCGCTGAAAAAACCTTGAAGAACTTTTTTTCCAAGGGCTGGAATATATTCGATTTTATTATCGTGGTTGCCAGCCTGGTGCCGATCGAAGACAGTGAAGCGGCATTACTCGGCAGGTTGTTAAGAATTTTCCGTGTCCTGCGACTGGTCTCCATTATTCCCGAGCTGCGTATACTGTTGGGTGCTTTCCTTCATGCAATCCCACGCATGGGCTATGTCAGCCTGCTGATGTTTATTATTTTCTATATCTATGCAGCAGTCGGCAGCATGTTTTTTGCCGGTATCAATCCTGACCTCTGGGAAAATATTACAATCGCCATGTTGACACTGTTTCGTGTCGCAACCTTTGAAGACTGGACAGATGTCATGTACGAGACCATGGCTGAATACCCGTTCAGCTGGATGTATTACCTGTCCTTTATTTTTATCGTTGCTTTCGTCTTTCTTAACATGATGATTGGTATCGTTGTTGATACTCTGCATCAGGAACACCAGAAGGAAGAACTGGAAAGTGGTGAGGGTGAAGCTGCCGAAGTGCATTCGATTGAAGAGCGTACCCAGCGTATTGAAGAAAAGCTCGAGCGGATCGAACAGCTATTACAGCAACAATTTAAGAAACCCGACTAATTTAGCCGCTATCAAGCAAAAATAATGCTGGTATTGTTGAGAGGCTTATCCTAGTTTTACAGGTAACTCTTACTTTTGGTGGCTTCCATGTCCGGGCTTGTCAGTACCAGACCCTCTGGTCTTGGTTTTAAGCAACTGTTTCTGCTGTTACTGGTCTTCCTGGTATTTTTCTCGCTGCCATTTTTTCCTGCACTTTTTTCTGATCATCGCTATTACGGGCTGGAAAGTGACAGGCAGGCACCATCATTCAGTCTTTCCGATCATGCCGGTAAACCGGTTTCACTGTCTGATTTTCGTGGCGATTACATTTTCCTGATGTTTGGTTACCTTAACTGCGATGGGCTTTGCCATAACCAGGTAATGCTTTTTCAGGAAATCAATGCGCTGCTTTCAGCTTCATCGACAGCAATGCCGGTCTTTTTATATATCAGCATGGATCCTCAACGGGATGATGCAGAAAAAATTGCTAAATATTTCGACAGTCATGCCGATAATTTTGTCAGTCTTAATGCACCTGATTTTAGACAAGTCCAGGCAGTGGCCATGGATTACCGGGCCTTTTTTTCGAAAACGGGAAACAAAAGTTCGCAAAGTTATGAGATTGACCACCCCGGACACATTTTTTTGATCGACCCGAAAGGTAACCTGCGATTGACCTATTCGGCCAGTCACAAACGGGCTGATCGCATGGTTTCAGATCTGATAACAACTATTGAGCGTCAAAATATATAAACCCTGCTGGAGTTATAACATGGAACAAAGCCAACAAATTGCAGAAATCCGCAAGACCAGACTCAACCATTACGACAAGCTGGTGTTCATCCTGCTGATGGCTCATTTGCCCGTCATAATGTTCATTATTCCAATGGGTTACGACACCATGGGATTTGCCGTAGGGGCATCCCTGTTGGTCGGCCTGCTTGCAGCGGCAGCTTATTTCATGTCGAAAGGAACCCGGCTGTTCGGTGTGATTGCCGGTGTCATATTGATGATGTTTTCCGCCATTATGATCCAGTCCCAGATGGGGCGCATAGAAATGCATTTCCATATTTTCGGCGCATTGGCACTGTTACTTATTTACCGTGACTGGCTGGTTGTAGTCGCAGCTGCCGCAGCTATTGCAGTACATCATCTATTGTTTACTGCGTTGCAGCTTGGTGAAGTGCAGATGTTTGGCTTGCCGGTAACCTTGTTTAATTATGGCTGTAGCTGGGGTATTGCTTTTCTGCATGCTGCATTCGTTGTTTTTGAGGCGGCTATCCTGATTTATTTCGCCATCATTATGAACAAGGAACAGCAGACTGGCCTGGAGCTGATCGCTGCAGTTACTGATATTGAAAAAAATAATAACCTTGCTGTAAGGCTGGACGATGATGAAGGTGCCAATACCATTGCACTGGCATTTAACAACATGGTTGGTAAATTTGATCGCCTTATTGCCGATTTGAATGAAGCATCCATGCTGTTAACTGACACGGCCGACAACCTTTCAAGGGTCAGCCAGAATGCACAGCAGAACAGTTCCACCCAGCACCAGCAGACTGAACAGGCGGCAACGGCAATGACAGAGATGTCAGCCACCATCCAGGAAGTTTCCCAAAATGCCCAGCTGGCTGCGGATGCTGCCGGCCAGGCCAATGCTGAGGCCCAGACAGGCGTTCAAATTGTCACAACAGCAATCAGTATGACTGACCAGCTGATCGAGAGTATGAGCCAGGCGGGCCAGTCTATTCAGCAGCTTGAAACCAATGCCCAGAGTATTGGTTCGTTTGTTGACGTGATTAATGGTATTTCAGAACAGACTAACCTGCTGGCACTTAATGCCGCGATTGAGGCGGCCAGGGCAGGTGAACAGGGCAGGGGCTTCGCCGTGGTAGCCGATGAAGTACGTACCCTGGCACAACGTTCCCAGGAGTCGACCTCAGAAATCCAGGCGATTATTGAATCACTGCAGTCTGTCACCGGTCAGGCGGTTGCCGGCATCACGGATGGCCAGACAAAAACAACAGAAACTGCCGATGAAATCAGGCGCGCTGGTGATGCAATTCAAAGCATTGTTAACAGTATTGTCAACATCAATGGCATGAATACCCAGATTGCCACTGCAGCCGAGCAGCAAAGCGTAGTAGCTGAATCGATCACTCAAAATATTATCTCGATCTCTAACCTTAGCGAGGATACCGTCAACAAGGTTCAGGAAAATCATGCCACGGCTGAAAAACTGAAGAATATTTCCGGTAATCTCAACCACCAGGTGGGTATTTACCAGTCTTCCTGATCTTTACGTAAATTAAATATCCTGGTTTTTTTCTTAAAAGCCAGGATATGTTTTTGCTTTCAACCCAATTCCAATCCGGTATTAATCCAGTTTCAATCTAGTTTCAGTCCAGTTCACAATCAGTACCCAGGCAAATTTAAGAACCGCTTCACGGTGAACTAAAAAGGCATTTTCAATAGCGCCTTAACTGTTTGCTGTTAAGCCTGTATGATGGCGCATTTTTTTCAAGACAGTGCTTGAAAATGCAGAAGCAAATCTCCTGCTTTAAAGCCTGTTTCTCGCCATAAGTTATTATAATTAAAGGAAAATTATCGAATGTGGTTTAAAAACCTGCAGCTTTACCGGTTAACCGAAAAATTCAGTCTCTCTGCAGAACAGCTTCATGAAAAACTAGAAAATAATCTCTCCAAACCCTGCCAGGGACTGGATACATTTACACTGGGCTGGGACTCTCCATTGGGGCGCGAAGGCAAGCTTCTCACCCATTCAGTGAATAACTGCATCATGGTTTGTATGCGTCGACATGACCGTTTGCTGCCATCAACAGTCGTTCGGGAAATTCTTGATGAGAAAGTGGCTGAAATAGAGGCAGCCGAATCAAGAACGGTCAGGCGCAAGGAAAAGCTGCAGTTAAAAGATGAAATTATCGTCGATCTGATGCCCAGGGCTTTTAGCCGTTCCACCCTGACTTTTGCCTATATTGATGTGCAAAGCAACTGGGTGGTTGTTGATGCTGCATCAGCGAAAAAAGCCGAAGACCTGTTAAGCCTGATGCGCGAGTCTTTAGGTTCCTTCAAGGTCAAGCCTTTCGAAGTCAACCAGGCACCTGCAGCGATATTAACGGACTGGTTAAACAGGCATCCGGTTAAGGGGTTTGAACTCGGTGATGAGTGTGAACTAAGGGATACCCTGGAAGAGGGCGGGATTGTCAGGTTGAAACGACATGGCCTTGCCGGTGATGAAATCAAGGTTCATTTGCAGGCAGGTAAGATCGTCGCAAAGCTGGCGGTTAGCTGGCAGGATAAGCTCAGTTGCCTGCTGGGAGATGATGTTTCAGTAAAACGATTAAAGTTTTTAGACCTTTTGCAGGAACAGGTTGAAGAACAGGACTTTGAAACTAAGGCAGAAAAATTCGATATTGACTTTGCCATCATGAGCCTGGAGTTCAGGGCATTCATTCAGCAGTTAATTGATATCTACGGTGGCCTGAATCAGAATTAAAGAACTCTAGGGTTTAAACGACTATATTGAGGTTATGAAGCCTGATACCCGTACAGCGATGAAAAATATGATTGTGGAAATTCGCAATCTCATGCCTTTTGATGCGCCCGAGGCACTGGTCTGTTCAGATAAAAACAGTTGTCAGGGGTGTTCGCTTAAATTACTGGAATATCTTGAATCAGAGCTGGAAAACTGGGAGCAAATGCTGGATTCAGGTCTGGTACCCGGCTTTAAGGACCTGCAGAAGTTGGAAAAGACTTCGCGCAGGATTTACAGGACGCTGGAGACCAATGGGCTGGTTTGACCAGTTTGGCTAGGATGGATTATTGAATGTAACTGAAGATCTGAGGGTGTTCTGAGAGGATAAAGTTGAAGTTGTCCCACTGCTCTTCGGTGAAGGTATTGACGATACGTTCGCGACAATTTAGTTTCATTTCCAATACTTTTCGATGCAATTCAAAAATTTCCTGTTGAATCGACAGTAATTCATCGGTCGTACCTACAGGCTTTAGGGCAAGCTTTTTAAAGGCGATATGCTTTTGTACAATTTCAGACATGATATCTACCGTTTGCCGGTAATATTCATCACGCCACTGGAAAAAACTTTTTTTCTGTTCCTCGGTTAATTCAAGTTGCTGCCGGTTTTTAAGAATGATCGGTAACAGGGTAGGCATAAACGCTTTCTGGCTAAGTAAGGCCATCTGATTTTTGGAAACACCGGTGATGGCATCGGGTTGGTCTGCGTCATCTGTGTCTGCAAATGCGGTATGACTGAACAGGAAAACGAAGAGCAATAAAAGTCTGCGAATTTTGATGGTCATTCTGAAGTCCATTAGAAAGCGTGCTGATAATTTTTATTGATAATTTTCAAAAGTACAATTAAGGATTTTAGGGTATTTCAAGAATTTACTGATTATTTCAGGCTTCGAAATTTTGTATCCAATCTATAATTAAAAATTACCGCTACCCAGGCAGTTCCACCTGTCTTAATCTGGCTTATCAAGGAGATCTTTATGGATAAACTTTTCTCCAGTTTCCTTAATGTTTTTCTGAATGTCGTTCTAATTTTGTTTCTGGTCATATTTTCGGGCTTTATGGTTCAACATGTTCATGCTTCACCACCCGGTCTAATTG
>CALAZS010000077.1 GCA_937926265.1 uncultured Gammaproteobacteria bacterium | reverse complement strand
TATTAGAAGCCTCTGCCACTTCCAGATGATTAAGTGCATTGGCATCGTAATCCGATAACAGAGAAAAGGTTGAAATGGGTTCGGCAATATTTTTTACATGCTGTTCCCCCATCGCATGAAAGCGATAGGAAAGCTTGTTTTTTACCAGTTCATAAACACTACCTGAAACACAGATATTACCCGGGTTGGCCAACCCTTCCAGACGACAGGCGACATTAATACCATCACCATACAAACGCCCATCTTCATCGATAATATCACCGACATTGATCCCGATTCTAAAATTAAGCCTGGGATCAACATCCGGTGACTGATTACTTATCTCAACCGCTTCCTGGATTTGAATGGCTGCCCTTACCGCTTCAACAGTTGATTTAAACTCTGCCAGAAAAGCATCGCCGGCCGTATCAAATATTCTACCGTTCTGGGCGGTGATGATCGGCTCAATCGCCGTCATATGCCGTTTCAGCGTTTCTAACGTACCTTCTTCATCAGTCGACATATGCTTGCTGTAACTGACAATGTCAGCAGCAAGTATCGTGGTTAAACGCCGATTTATCTTTCCCACCATTTCTTCGCTTCTTGCTTGATCACATCAGAAGCAGGTGAATCTTTCATGTCTTCAGGCATAACAGAATCAATCGCCGTGTCCATTACCTCGTCAGTTGATGTTCCTGATTCATAATCAGACCGGTCATCCCTGTAATCCCTATCATCCCTGTCATCTCTATCCGCTCTACCCCTGTCCTTTTCTCTAAGCCACTCATCACGATCTGATCGAAAATCTTTTTTATATTCTTCGTGCTCATACTTACGATTTTTCTTGGCTTCTTCATGTGCGCGCTTTTTTTCGTATTTTTGCTGTTGCTTCTCGGCTTTCCAGTCTGAATTTTTCTTATCACCATCTGCCCAGGGAGGAGCAGCCAGTGCCATAACCGGCAACAACAGAACACTAATCAGTATTGCAATTTTTTTAACCATTTTTACCTCTATTTTACTGAAGCCAGTCCGGACGACCATCTTCGACACTCGCATCTGCTGGCATATATTGACGAAATTCTGAACCGATGCCTATTCCAGAACCGGCGCCAGCAAAGCTGCAATGACATCGGCCTTTTGATCCAAGGATTCGGGCATTTTCACGTTCGCACTCTTCCGGCTTCCCCAGGTCAGGAATAATTGCCGGCAAATCCACAAACTTTTTAGCGGACTCCTCACTTAATTCATTCAGGTCAACCGGCACATGCAGGTGACAGTTGAGCTTTCCGGCCTGAACGGGTGACATCATGATAATGACTATCAATATAACAGAATACCAACTCTTCACTTTCATACCTTGAAAATAACTTCAGACCTCAAACGAAGTTATCGCTCAGTTTTGCAATTTCTTGACATTTTCTTTGCTAATTTCACTCACAATTTTCATTTGTGGCAGACGCATGACACTTTTATGTTTATCCACATCTGAAATTGTCCTGAAACAGGCTCAAAACAGGCATTTTCTTCCCAATTTTTCATTATATTGAAATAAATTTTCATTATTTACACTATATGTTGTGTCTGGAACCATTTTTCAACACAACTCCTAAGCCTTTGATTTAACTGCACTTCATAAGTTGATTAGTCAGTTATCCACAAGCTATCCACAAATTGTGAACGTTTTGTTTCTGTCTTATACACAAGATATTGTGGTTGACACATCTAAAACAGCGTATATATTGTGTTCTATAGACTTTTAAACCCCCATTTGTTTACCCCGGTCGTTTAATTGTCTTGATAATAAAAACTTGTTTAAACCAAAGGGTGCAGGAGGAACGATGGCAAGCGAGCTATCTGCTAACAATTTACCTATTGACGGAATCGCGATACCGCCTTCAGTCAATGAAGAAAAACACCAAGATACAGCTCCAACTGCATCTTACGGATTACAGGTCATTCGTCGTAATGGCAAAGTAACCCATTTCGATATCAATAAAATTGCAGTCGCAATGACCAAAGCCTTCCTGGCTGTTGAAGGTGGCAATGCAGCAGCTTCAAGCCGTGTGCATGATACGGTTCAGGAGCTAACCGACCAGGTCGTGCAGGCATTTATCCGTCGTCTGCCCAATGGCGGTACTATTCATATAGAAGACATCCAGGACCAGGTCGAACTGGCACTGATGCGAGCCGGCGCACACCAGGTTGCACGTAGTTATATTCTATACCGTTCATCCCGCGCCCAGGAACGTGCCGAACAGGCTGCAGCTGCCGGTGAGATTCCCGAAGAGCATCAGATTGAAATCGTTCGTGAAGATGGCTCCAAAACACCGCTGGATGTCAAAGCCATGCGTGCACTGGTTTTCGAATCCAGTGAAAACCTTGAAGCCGTCGACGCCGAACGTGTATTAAATGATACCTGCCGCAGTCTTTACGACGGCGTGAAAGAATCTGATGTCGCCCAGGCACTTTGCATGAGCGCCCGTACCTTGATTGAAAGTGAACCCAATTACAGTTACGTTGCCTCGCGCCTGCTGCTTAATTCACTACGTAAAGAAGCCCTGAAGTTTCTGGACCTGCAGTTTAAAGTGAATACCCAGTCAGACATGGGCGAATACTACGGTGCATATTTCAAGGCATATATTCAGCGTGCTATCGACCTTGAACTGCTTGACCCGAGAATGGGCCAGTATGACCTGGAAAAACTCATCGATGCAATTGAGCCTGAACGTGACCTCCAATTTACCTACTTAGGCCTGCAAACGCTGTTTGACCGTTATTTCCTCCACAGTAACGACACACGCTTTGAACTGCCACAGGCCTTCTTCATGCGTGTTGCCATGGGCCTGGCGATTAACGAAATCGATCGTGAGAATCGCGCCATCGAGTTCTACAACCTGCTGTCGAGCTTCGACTTCATGAGCTCGACCCCGACCCTGTTCAATTCGGGCACGCTGCGTCCCCAGCTCTCGAGCTGCTACCTGACCACGGTGCCGGACGACCTCGA
>CALAZS010000076.1 GCA_937926265.1 uncultured Gammaproteobacteria bacterium | reverse complement strand
AATTTACGAATATTTGATTTTAGGGTGAGAAAAATGGGTGCTACGGTTAGCGCAAAACCTGCCGAAGTGCGTCACGACTGGTACGTAGTCGACGCTGAAAACAAAACTCTGGGTCGCCTTGCCACCGAGATTGCAAGACGTCTGCGTGGTAAGCATAAACCTATATATACGCCGCATGTTGATACGGGTGACTATATAGTAGTTGTGAATGCAGAGAAAATTCGTGTCACAGGTAACAAACTTAAAGACAAGATGTACCATCACCATACCGGCTATGTTGGTAACCTGAAGTCAATCAGCCTGGAAAAGCAGTTACAGAAAGCCCCTGAGCGTGTTCTGAACACTGCTGTACGTGGCATGCTACCTCGCAGCCCACTTGGCCGCGCGATGATGAAGAAACTGCGTATTTTTTCAGGACCTGAGCATACACATCAGGCACAACAGCCACAATCATTAGATATTTAAGAATAACTGGAAAGCATTATGTCTACAGCTTACAACTACGGAACAGGTCGTCGTAAAACTTCAGCAGCCCGCGTATTTATCTCTGCAGGTTCTGGCAATATCACTGTGAACGATCGCCCTCTTGATGAATACTTTGGCCGTGAAACTGCCCGCATGGTTGTCCGTCAGCCTCTTGAACTGACTGAAACTCTGGACAAAGTTGACGCTAAAATCACTGTAAACGGTGGTGGCGGTACCGGCCAGGCCGGTGCAATTCGTCATGGTATTGCCCGTGCACTGCTTGAGTTTGACGAAACATTACGTGGTGACCTGCACAAAGCAGGGTTCCTGACACGTGATGCCCGTAAAGTTGAACGTAAGAAAGTCGGTCTGCATAAAGCCCGTAAACGTCCACAATACTCTAAACGTTAAGACATCCCCGTTTATTGGGGACTCGTCTAATGGTAGGACAGCGGACTCTGACTCCGTATGTGGGGGTTCGACTCCCTCGTCCCCAGCCAATAACAAAGCCTCCAATGGAGGCTTTTTTATTGGGCTGAAGAGGGATGAGAACGCCCACTGGGGTTCGAAAGCTGGCGTCTGGAACGCCAGCGAAACATCGGAGTGAAACGGAGATGGCCCGCAGGGCGAGGTACAGGATGTACCGAGTACTCCCTCGTCCCCAGCTATGAAAGATGTTGCTTAAATTGACAAAAAGACCAGACCAGACCAGACTATAATCGTTAGGTATAGGAGGTGGTTTATGCAGATTACAAATATTTCTGAAGCTAAGTCACAGCTTTCAAGTCTGATCAAAAAAGTTCAGGAAACCAAGGAGCCCATCATTATAGGTAAGGCAGGTAAACCTGTAGCAATTCTCTCAGAGTACAAGCAGGATACTTCTCCAAGAAAGCTGGGCGGTAGCTGGGAAGGAAAAACCTGGATAGCGGAAGACTTTGATAAAACGGATGAAGAAATCACCAATAGTTTTTACGAGTCAAAGTTATTTCCGGACGAAAACTGAATAATTAAAAGGATGAACATACTATTAGATACTCATGTACTGATCTGGGCGCTTACAAATGACCCGAAAATATCTATAGAAGCACGTGAAGCGATAGTCGATGGGAAGAACCTGGTTTTTGTCAGTGCAGCAACCGTATGGGAAATAACAATAAAAAAAGCGAGTGGAAAATTAAGTACGCCGGATAATTTGCTGGAAGAAATCGGATTGCATCGATTTCTGGAGCTTCCAGTAAGTTTTGAACATGCCCAGTATGTTTCAACACTGCCTGATTTTCATAAAGACCCATTTGATAGAATAATCATTGCTCAGGCCAAGATAGAAAAACTTAAATTGATAACCGCAGATAATATCATTGCAAAGTATGATCTGGACTTATTAAAAATTTAAAAATTAATTTCAGTCAGATTAGCCTGGTAACCCCGAGTCCCATATTTATAGATAAGGTAAAAAATTGAAAATATGGTGATACCACTCTATTTTGAACATAATATGTGCGCACTGGGGTCGTGTTATGAATATCACTTTATCAATAGATGAAAAACTGCTCGAAGCTGCTCGTGCAACTGCTGCCAGAATGGGTAAAAGCCTGAATCAGCTAATCAGGGAAGACTTACAGCGCCTAACGAACACTGAG
>CALAZS010000075.1 GCA_937926265.1 uncultured Gammaproteobacteria bacterium | reverse complement strand
CCCATTTACTTGATTTAACACGACCTGTTGAACTTGTTGTTGATGACAAGACAGTATCTTCCTATCCATTTAATTTCTGTAACAAGGTAGCCTGTTTTGTATTACCTGCGGATGTGGACAAATTATTGAAAACATTTCGCAAGGGTAATAGTGGCCAGATAAAATCTGTTACGATTACCGGTGAGCCTGTCGTATTGGGCTTTTCTCTTAAAGGGTTTTCTTTGGCAGTAGACGACCTTAAAAAGCGTTGATAATTAGATCTGGAGTTTGAACATGATTGGTTTTTTAAAGAATTTCTCACTGGTCGTAATATTAATTTATTCATCAGGTTCCATTGCTGCCAACCCTGTAGCACTTGTTGAGGATGTCAGCGAATCTGTCACTTCAGTGCAGCTTCTTGATTTTTTATCACCAGGTGACGAAATTGAACTCGGCAAAGATGGGATTCTGACGCTCGGCTATCTTGAAAGCTGTGTGCGTGAATAAATTAACGGTGGAACAGTTACTGTTGGACCAACTCAGAGTGAAATTAAAGACGGTCAGGTTGAGCGCACCAATACAGAATGTGATGGTGGGCAATTAACTCTTGCGGCTAACCAGGCGGTCCAGAGTGGTGCCATGGCCTTTCGTGTGGCTGACAGCAAAGTCGAATCAGAACTGACTGTGCATGACATCAGCCCGATTCTTTTACTACCAAAAGGCGGGAAGGTTGTTATCAAACGCATTGACGAGAAAGGTGAGCGCCACAAAATCAGGCTGGAAAAAGCTGACTCTCGTGTCAAACTCGACCTTGCAGAGCAGGGGATTGAACTAACACCTGGGGCAATGTACATGCTAAGCAATGGTGGTAGAAACCTTGTCTTTACCGTTGCTGAGAATTCTCAACATAATCCCGATAATTTACTTGGCCGGTTAATACCTCTCTAAGCACTAGCTTTTTAATGGCAAACAAACGCACACGCAATAATAGTTTTGTTGTTATTGCCATTGCCCTGCTGACCATAGGATTTAGCTATACACCCTGGTTTGAGCGTCTCTCGGTAGTATCAACAGACCTGTTGTTGCTTGCACGCCATCAGTTCATTGGGCAAACACAACCACCCGAGAAATCTGATACTGTCGTCATCGCTGTAGATGAGCAGACTTATCATACTGAACCATTTGCGAAACTTCCCAAGGTTTTGTGGACACCAATGATTGCCAAGGTGCAGGATGCTGCACTGAAAGCAGGTGCCAAGGTAATCGGCTACGATATTATCTTCCCCACATCGCTTGAATCTTATCTTAAAGGTTATGAAAAACCGTTTCTGTTGTCTTTGCTTAAGGCTTCAAGGCAAAACAAAGTGGTTTTAGGTAAGGTTCAACACAGTGAAAATCCTGTTGCTCCGCATGCCTCTCAGTCTTTCGTCCTTAAAAACGCGAAAAATATTCGTGCGTTAACCATGTCAGTTGATGTAGATGATGTGATTCGCCGGATACCATTGCAATTTAAAACTGAAGCCGGTGGCCTGGAAAATTCCATGGCGCTGGAATTGGCAAGCCGGGCAGCCAATTTACAACTGGAAACCAGGGAAGATGATAATCATTTCTTTGGTGAATATGTAATTCCCGGCGACCTTAAGCATGGGCCACTGATTAATTATCAGGGTGGATCAGATATTCCAACGTATTCGCTATCTGATTTATATGCCTGTGTGGAATCAGGTAACCAGGAGTTTTTTGAGAAAAACTTTGCAGGTAAAGTTGTAATGCTTGGCGGTGTGCTTGATGTGGAAGACCGTAAACTCACTTCCAAGCGCTGGATGACTTCTGAAAAAGGTACAGCAGCCTATATTGAACGTTGTACTGATCAGAAACCGGTTAAAAAACTAAAGCAGGTAAGACGTGATTCAATTCCCGGAGTGTTTATCACAGCTACGGCAGTGAATAATTTTCTCAATCAGGATTTTCTGAGAACTTTGCCTGACATCGCTGTAAAAGTTATTTTGGTAATTGTTGTGATAC
>CALAZS010000074.1 GCA_937926265.1 uncultured Gammaproteobacteria bacterium | reverse complement strand
GAAAAAGACGCTTCAAAAAAGCTCATTGGATCATTTCTTACTTAATGGATAAAAAAGCTTGTTTTTTTATCCAGTGATGATGGATACAGAGTGAATCAACTGATCGCAATAGCCGCAGGTGGTGCTTTAGGTGCCATAGCAAGATACGGAGTCTCAACCGGAGTGTATGCCGTGCTCGGCAGAAGCTTTCCATATGGCACGTTGGCAGTAAATGTAATCGGATCGTTATTCATGGGATTTCTCTACGTTATGTTGATTGAACGTTTAACTGCATCACCGGAATTACGTGCAGTTTTACTGATTGGATTTCTTGGCTCGTTCACCACGTTTTCAACTTTTTCAATCGAAACCCTGTCCCTTATCGAACAGGCTGAACTTCTCAAAGCAGCAGCTAATATAGTGGCCAGTGTCATTTTTTGCCTGTTGGCCAGCTGGATTGGAATTGTTATCGCGAGGTCATTTTAAATGCCAGAAAATACAAATAATGCTCAAAATGTAATCGTGGTGCGGGTTTACCTTACTGAAGGCAAGGGCCAGATGGAGCAATTGCTCAAAAAGTTACATGACCAATTTCAAATTCGCGGAGTGACTGTTTTCAGGGGCGTGTCCGGTTTTGGCCAGTCAGGCAAACTTCATGAGTCTTCATTGCTCGATTTAAGCCTGGATTTGCCGGTAGTGCTTGAATTTTTCGACATACCTGAAAAAATACAGCCCGTTATTGTTGAGCTCAAACAAACTCTAAAACCTGGCCATTACATTTACTGGTCAGCCAATACCAATTTTTAATCTGAACCGAGTGCTTTAATGCTAGATCCTAAACTTCTGCGTGCGGATATTGAATCTGTCGCGTCTAAATTAAAACGTCGTGGTTTTCAGCTTGATGTTGAAACTTTTTCCAAACTTGAAGAAAAACGCAAATCCATTCAGGTAGAAACCCAGAATTTACAGAATGAACGAAACACCCGATCCAAGGGTATAGGTCAGGCCAAAGCCAAAGGTGAAGATATTCAGCCATTGTTAGATGAGGTGGCATCACTTGGCGAAAAACTGAAGACCGCTGAAGCGGAATTAAATGAAATTCAGTCACAGCTTGATGAAATTCTGCTGGGTATTCCAAATATTCCAAACGACACGGTGCCCGATGGTCTCTCAGAGGAAAACAACGTAGAAGTTCGCCGCTGGGGTACTCCAACAGAATTTGGTTTTGAGGCTAAAGAACATTTTGATCTTGGTCCTGACAAGGGATTGATGGATTTTGAAGTTGCTGCAAATCTCACCGGCTCGAGGTTTGTTGTTTTTAATGGTCCCCTGGCAAGGCTGCAACGCGCCCTCGAGCAGTTCATGCTTGATACACACACCGAGCAACATGGCTACAGCGAAACTTATGTCCCGTTTATGGTGAACCGGGATTCGCTTTTTGGGACCGGACAGTTACCGAAATTTGAAGAAGACCTGTTTGCATTAAAAGGGGATTCAAACTACTACCTGATTCCGACCGCTGAGGTACCGGTCACCAATCTGGTGCGTGATGTCATCGTCGATGATAATGATATGCCGAGAAAATGGGTTGCACACACACCATGTTTTCGAAGCGAGGCAGGTAGTTACGGAAAAGATACCCGCGGTATGATCCGTCAACACCAGTTTGAGAAAGTTGAGCTGGTTCAGGCAGTGAGACCTGCGGATTCTTATAATGTTCTGGAAGAACTGACCGGACATGCTGAAACCATCCTGCAAAAGCTGAACCTGCCTTACCGCGTTATGTCATTGTGTGCTGGTGATATGGGTTTTTCTGCAGCGAAAACTTATGATCTTGAAGTCTGGTTGCCAGGACAGGGAACCTACAGGGAAATTTCATCCTGTTCGAACTTCGAGGATTTCCAGGCGCGTCGTGCCCAGGCCAGATGGCGTAATCCTGAAACTGGCAAGCCCGAACTTCTTCACACCTTAAATGGTTCCGGTCTCGCGATTGGCAGGACGCTGGTTGCTGTGATGGAAAATTACCAGGATGCCGATGGTAATATCACAGTTCCTGAGGTGCTTAAGCCTTACATGGGCGGTATTGATAAAATCTAGTTTTGACTTGATGCTTCGCCAGGTTCTAATGCTTTTTTCAGAACGTTCAAGCCATCCATGGACACTCGACTTCCGGGCTTCCTGCCCTTCAGACGTCTGAAAAAAGCACCAGAACCTGACTCGCTGCAACAGTCTTTGATTAGATGTGAGCTTGCAGATTTTCTGAAAGAAATGTCTGAGGCATTGATGCCGAAGCCAAGCGTACAGGGAAGTATTTACAGCGTTTTCTGAAAGAAATTCTGGAAGCTCACATCCAGACTACTGCACTGCCATAATCAGCAGCAGAACCAGTAAAACGACCCCACCTATGGCCAGGAAAACCGCCTGCCAGTCACCCGATTGAGCTTTGGGACTGTTTTCAGACCAGTGTTTGTACGCAGGCCAGAGGACAAACAGCATCATCACACCGGCGACTGCCGCTAAAATTTTCATCCAATCCATGTCGGTTACCCAATAAAACAGAAACCCCGTAAAAACGGGGTTTCAAAACAACTTTACGAGTTAATCAGGTTGATTAATCATCGTTTCCAGCAAAAGCCATTAGAATGTTCAGCAGGCTGATGAAGATGTTGAAGATACTCAGGTACAAACCATAAGTAGCCATGATGTAATTGGTTTCACCACCATTGATAATACGACTGGTATCGAAAAGAATAAATCCACTCATTACCAGGATAACACCCGCTGAAATTGCTAATGACAGGGCTGGCATGGCAAAGAAAATGTTGGCAAGCATTGCAATGACAAGAACCATCATGCCCGCAAACAGGAAACCACCCATGAAGCTGAAATCACGTTTGGTTGTCAGGGCATAGCCTGAAAGACCAAGGAAGATAATACCAGTACCACCAAAAGCAGTAGCGATGACCTCAGGACCTTTGGGCAGGGCCAGGTACATGGATAAAACCGAACCCAGGCCAAAACCCATCAGGCCGGTGATTAGGAAAACAACGCCAATACCTGCACCTGAGTTGGCCGTTCTGGGTAAAACGAAAATGCCCAGTACCATTGATGCAATCAGGGCAATCAGGTAGGTCATTGGTGGCATGTTCATGCCAATAGAAACAAAAGCTGTGACTGCGCTGAATGCCAGGGTTGCAGACAACAGCATGTAAGTATTTTTCAATACTTTATTTGTTGAAACAATCTGCTCCTGGGAATGAGCAATTGACACACTATTTTGATCCATTTGAATCTCCGATTAAGTTAAATTGTTAATTCAGACTTTAAGACAGTACAAATCTGACTTAAGTTCCGCCAATAGTATAATGGCTTGGATTAGCTTTCAAACCTATATTGTTGTTTAAATTTTGGGGTAAAAGGCTTGTTTTCAAGTGTTTTTCCGTTATGATATGCCGCTTGTTTCGGAGGGGTGGCTGAGTGGTTGAAAGCACCGGTCTTGAAAACCGGCAAGGGTTAACGCCCTTCCAGGGTTCAAATCCCTGCTCCTCCGCCATACTAATGTAAGTTATTGTTTCATATAACTTTTCAAGAGAATAGCTAGGTATCCTGTGATAATGACTGTGATAC
>CALAZS010000073.1 GCA_937926265.1 uncultured Gammaproteobacteria bacterium | reverse complement strand
ACCAATAAATTTGAAGAAATGGGTTTTGCGGATGTTACGGCCAATGCCTTGCGTTATGGCAATAAAGTGGCATTGGCTACCGGTTGCGATACGCGGGTAGTTAAAACGGTGATTGATTCCAAAACCGTCATTGCTGCTTACCAGCGTGACGCCAGTGGTACCAACTGCCAGGACACAGCAGCAGCATTTACCCAGAAAGTAAAACCGGTTGGTTACGTCGGTGATGACAGTACGCATCTTAAGAAAGAGGTGCCCAATGGTATTTCTTTAACAGATTTTGATGTCTACTTTGACAGCAAGGGTAAGCCATATAACTATTCATCACCTCCAGGCAGTGCCCTGGCTTCTGCTTTAACCATTACCGTTCAGGCAAGCGGCAGTGGTAGTAGTAGATCAGTGATCATAGAACCGGAAACCGGCTATGTGCGACAGAACTAGCAAGCAACTCGGTGCCACTTTGGTGGAACTGATTGTCTCTATTCTCATACTGTCAGTCAGCTCCGTTGGTATCATGATGTTAATAACCAATGTCACTTCAAACAGTGCCAACCCGGTTATACGTGCCCAGGCAACAGCTATATTGCAGGCTCATATGGAAGAGATACTGGCGCAGCCACTCAATGATCCTTCCGACACAGAAACCGGTGGCGCTGAATCAGGTGAGACACGTGCTACTTATGATGACGTAAATGACTATGATGCAATCAGTGACACCACGGGCGCCAGGGATCAGTCTGATGCTGTGATCTCAGGTCTTGAAGGGTATAACGTCAAGGTGGATATAACAGACTCGGCTTTAAATGGTGTGACTTCTAAGCGTATTGAAGTGATAGTCAGTTACGATGCTGACCCTGATTCGGATAGCGATGGGCATCATGATGTTAAATATCGAGCAGTGGCGCATCGGGTGAGGTAAAGTGAATAGACAATCAGGTTTCACCATTGTTGAACTCATCGTTGTCATTGTCATCTCTGGCATTCTTTCCGCTGTTCTTATTCCCCTGATAGTAGGGCCCATCGATTCATACTCCGATGTCAGCCGCCGTGCCCGTTTGGTGGATATTGCAGACAGTGCCATGCAGAAAATTGCCTACGATATCAAAACGGCATTGCCCAACAGCATTCGTGTCGGATGCAGTGGTGAATGCGTGGAATTTTTACGAGCTCCTGCCGGAGGACGTTACCGTGCTGCACCGGGTAATGATGGTGGTGCTCCGGTCACGGACGTTTTGCGTTTTGTAACAGATACAAGCTTTGCTGTTGTAGGACCATTGGATTACTCCGGTTTTACCACCGGAACAGCCGGTGATTGTGTTGATAACGATGCATCCTGTGTTGTCGTTTATAACACTGGGTTGTCAGGAACAGATGCCTGGAACGGCGATAATATAGCTACTCTGGCTGCTGGTAGCAGTGCATCAACAATTAATTTCATTAACACCGAGTTTTCCGGTGGTGGTTCTTCATTTCCTTCTGCTTCACCTGGCCAGCGTTTCTTTCTTGTCGATACGCCAATAAAGTACATGTGTAATCCGGCAGCTTCAACAGCTGGAGCACCAGCAGGTGGTAATATTCAACGTTACCAGAATTTCTCGTTTGACCCTGCTTCGTGGACTGTGAATTCAACACCATCATCAACCCCTGCATTACTGGCAGACCATGTCAGTGCCTGTGCTTTTCGTTATAGCGCGGGTACCGATACACGAAATGCGGTGTTAACAATAGAGATTACTGTCAGTGAGTTTGATGCCTATTCCAACGTAACCGAAAACGTTGATCTGTTTCAGCAGGT
>CALAZS010000072.1 GCA_937926265.1 uncultured Gammaproteobacteria bacterium | reverse complement strand
CCCGCGACCCCCGGCGTGACAGGCCGGTATTCTAACCAACTGAACTACCACTCCCCACTCTCGTATTCTATCTCAATTACGCCGCAGCTTTGAATAAAAATTTTAGCCCCACTGGCAATTTTCCTGACCGGCAAAGGCAGGAAAGCTATTGCCGTCTGGCCGAGGTAAATGCTCGACTGGGTGGCAATATGACGCCTATATACTTCAAAACCCCTCCATATAACACTCTCCTTTAATTGGCATCAATTCTGCATTTACTTTTTTGAATTAGTTGACTTTCAAACTCCGGGGTCAGAAATGAACAAAAAAACTGCACTGATAAGCCTGTGTATCGTTGTTTTTACATCGGCTGTTATTTTATTGTTAGGTATTGATAATATCTGGGTAATCAGTATTGCCGGGTTAATTTTCGTTGTAGGTGGCACCATCTTGACCACATTGATCAGCGAGTCACCTGAATTACTTTTGACACTTTCACGGGAAATAAAGCAACTGGCCCATCCTCAACCAGATAACCTTAAAAGCGACTTTATCCATTTCAAACAGATTGCGGAAATGTATCGTGTCGGTCAGATTCGCTATGCCGAAGACAATATTTCATCCCTTGCTGATACCCATCTGCGTAAGGGCGTAAGAATGGTGATTGACGGTTTTTCATTTGAGCAGATTGAACATCAGATGCAATGGTCAATACATTCAGTTAAAGAAGAAAAAGCCAAACGTCTACAATTAATGCAAGTCATGAGTGGTCTGGCACCTGCTTTCGGCATGCTTGGCACCTTGTTAGGCCTGGTACAGTTGCTGTTTAATTTAAGTGCCAACGGTGTTGAGCAGGCTGGTGCTGCCATGGGATTTGCCATGATCACCACTTTTTACGGTTTGTTAATCACCAACGTCGGGCTCAAACCGGTTACTTTGAAACTTGAGAAGAGTTATCAACTCGAGATTCGCCAGGCAATGATCAAACTTGAACTGGTCATGTTGCTTTATCAGCGTGAAAGCATGTTGAAAATCGATTCCACTATCAGGCGCGGACTGACTGGGATTGCAGGCCAGAGTATTTATAATACTTCTGGTTCGGAGCAATCAATTGCCCTTCTCCAGGTACGCTAAAGGGCTCGACAACAGATGTCTATGCATTTCAATCGCACTGTGAAAGAACAATCCCCACCGCTATACTCAGTAACGCAGTCGATTGACATACCGAAAGCTGGCTCGGATGAGTTT
>CALAZS010000071.1 GCA_937926265.1 uncultured Gammaproteobacteria bacterium | reverse complement strand
TTGGGCGGAATGGAGTAACGATTTCGCGTGGTCCTGTAGTCATACGGCTTCCTGATTTTTTGATTTCTAAAAATTTTAATGTTTATAAAGCAATAACAGACAGATTTCTAAAAGACGCCGAAAATACATCCATGTAGGCTTGGCTGCAGCTTCCATGCTGCAGACACTTTTTGAAATCGTCTGTTATTACTTTTTCTCAATAATTACGGCTAGCTTGGATTTAAAAAGGTAATAGGTAAGAGATTTTCAGGGCTTTCAAAAACAAGGATGTTTTTGAGAGCTTACAAGGATGTATTCACGCGTCCCTGAAAAACCTTACCTATTGCCTTTAGAATACACGTAGACCGTCAAAAACCGGTCCATCCACGCATACACGCTTCATGTAAGGACCGTCATCGGTCTGAACTTCTACGACACAACCGGCACAGCCGCCAACACCACAGGCCATAAACTCTTCCAGTGAGACCTGAACTGGAAGGTCAAATTCCCTGGCCAGGTTAACAACAGCCTCCAGCATCGGGTGCGGGCCGCAACTGAAGATTTCAACTTCATTTCTGGTCGCATCATCAAGTGAATTTAACCAGTGCCGGGCAAGGTCAGTCACATAACCTTCATGACAGCCGGCATAACCCTGCAGGCTGGCAAGACGACAGGGGATGCCCCAGTCATCAAGTAAAGGCATGGTGGCAATCACACCTTCAGGGACACCTTCCATCATGATTTGCGAAGGGCGTGCATCAAATGGGAACGGTACCTCAGAGCCCAGGATGACAAAGGGTTTTATTTCACTGCGTTGTTTTATATCTTCTGCCAGAAAAATCATTGGCGGCATACCAACGCCACCACCGATAAGTAAAGGGCGGTTGCGGTTTACTTTAAATGCTTCGCCAATAGGGCCAAGCATGCTGATGGTTTCACCCGGCTTTCTTTCAGACAAACGCTGTGTGCCGATGCCGACAGATTTATACAGCAGGTCAACCCAACCCTCTTTAGCCGAGACCCGCATAATTGAGATGGGTCTTCTTAATGGTTGTAACGGGTGGACGGTAATGTGAACGAACTGCCCGGGTACGGCTTTGGCGGCACACTCTGGCGCCTGCAGTCTCATGATGTACTGATCGCCATCCATTGCCTGGTGGGAAACTATAGTGGCATCTTCCTGGAAGATTGTGTCTCGGTTTTCTCTCATGTTATGCGTCGCTATCGTAAGTGATGCGCCCTTCAAAAAGTGTTTGTGTGACTTTGCCGTGAAATTCCCAGTTAACAAAAGGCGAGTTTTTACCCTGGCTGATCATTTTATCAGCTTCGAGTTGCCAGAAGGCATCCGGATCAAAAACACAAACATCGGCAGAGCGACCATTGTCCAGTCTACCGAAGGGCAGGTTGGCAATGGTGGCCGGTCCGATTGTCAGCCTGGCAATTGCGGTTGGCAGGTCAAGTACCTTTTCATCAACCAGTTTCAGCGTCAAAGGTAACAATGTTTCCAGGGCTGAAATGCCGGTCGCACTGTCAGGAAACGGATGATCCTTGGCATCGGGTTCATGCGGCTGGTGGTCGGAACAGATTGCCTGGATTGAACCTGAAGCTACAGCTTCTCTTAAAGCATCACGATCACGCAGTGTTCGTAATGGCGGGTCAACATGACAACCGGTATTAAAATCATCGGCGTCCATTTCAGTCAGGTGAAGCTGATGTGCGGCAACATCAACACTTAGCTGAATGCCATCATGGCAGGCGCGATTTATCTGGTTAACGCTCTTAGCTGCAGAAATACATTGAAAATGAATATAGGCGCCGGTGGCTTCGGCAAGAGCTACGTCTCGTGCAACTGCCACTGTTTCGGCAGCTTCCGGGTAGCCGGGCAACCCAAGCCTGGAAGAAATAATACCTTCATTAACACAGCCTTTGTTTCGCAGGTGCCGGTCCTCCGGTTTGATAAAAACCTTGATACCAAATGTCGAGGCATATTCAAGTGCGCGCCTTTCGATCAGGGTGTTGCCTAGTGGCCTGCCTGCATTGGTAACAGCGACACAACCTGCATTCTGCAGGGCTGCCATTTCACTGAGTTCTTTTCCATCGAGGTTTTTAGTTAATGCGCCCAGGCATAACACCCTGGCATGGCCGGATTGTTTTGCCCTGCGCCTGATCAGTTCCATCACTGCCGGTGAGTCGGTGACCGGACTGGTGTCGGGCAGGGTAATCAAGGTGGTAATGCCTGCATGAGCGGCAGCACGTGTTTCCGTGGCTATGGTGCCCTTGGATTCAAGGCCGGGCTCTCTTAAGCGGACACTTAAATCAATCAGTCCGGGGCAAACGATTTTGCCGCTGGCATCAATGACCTTGTCTGGTTCAAAGCCCGCCGGTTTATCGCCGGTAGCCAGAATGTGTCCCTGGCTTATATGCAGGTCAAGCATGTCATCAACCTGGTTGGCCGGGTCAACCAGGCGGCCGTTGATAATACTGACTGACGGGATCGAGTCGCTCATGCTGTTTCTTCCTTGCGCTGAGATTCCTGTCTTGATCCCAGGCACATCGACATAACGGCCATGCGAATTGCGATGCCATTACTGACCTGTTCCAGAATTACAGAATGTTCGCCATCAGCGACAGCTGAATCCATTTCCACTCCACGGTTGATTGGCCCCGGGTGCATCACAATGACGTCAGGCTTGGCAAGGTGTAGCTTGTCTTCGGTTAGACCGTAAAGATTAAAGTATTCATGCTCACTCGGCAGCAGTGCACCGGTCATACGTTCCTTTTGCAAACGCAGCATGATGATGACGTCGACGTCCCGGATACCTTCATGCAGATCGGTAAAGACATGTACACCCATAGAGCGGGCATCGTAAGGCAATAGCGTTCTTGGTGCGATAACGCGCACTTCCGAGACCCCCAGGGTATTAAGCGCAAGTATCTGTGAGCGTGCTACGCGTGAGTGCAGAATATCGCCGACGATGGCAACCCGCAGCGGTGTAAAATCTTCTTTGTGCTGGCGAATGGTCAGCATATCAAGCATCGCCTGCGTTGGGTGTGAATGACTGCCGTCACCGGCATTGACCACGCTGATATGCGGTGCGCAGTGACTGGCAATGAAATGCGCCGCACCTGAGCTGGCATGGCGGACAACAAACATATCACAGTGCATGGCTTCAAGATTGCGCAGGGTATCAAGCAGTGATTCGCCCTTGGAAGTGGCCGAGGTGCTGATATTTAAATTCAGTACATCGGCAGACAGGCGCTTGGCGGCCAGTTCAAATGTGGTGCGCGTGCGTGTGCTGTTTTCAAAAAAAAGGTTGGTAATGGTTTTACCGCGTAATAAAGGTACTTTCTTGACCGAGCGTCCCTGGTCAGCGAGCGAGGTAAAGCTTTCGGCCAGGTCGAGTATTTCGGTTAACAAATTTTTATTAAGGCCTTCAATCGAGAGAAAATGTTTAAGCTTGCCGTCTTCGGTGAGCTGATGGTTATGGTGCCTCATGACTCGTCTCCATCAGGTGTTTTTCTGCCGATTACCAGGCTTAATGGAGATGGCCCTGTCAGTGAAAGGTAGTCCTTTTGCTTTAACATCGGTTTTAAGCCAACCACGCCTGCCTCGATTGGCAGTTCGCGCCCGTCTTTTTCGATAAGGGTTGCAAACAGGATCGATGCCGGCCGGCCAAAATCAAAAATTTCATTCATAGCTGCACGAATGGTGCGACCGGTTTGCAGAACATCGTCGACCAGGATGATATGTTTATCTTCAACCTCGAAAGGTATGTTGGACGGGTTTACTTTGGGGTTGATGCCTATGCGTGAAAAGTCGTCACGGTAAAATGAGATATTGAGTGTGCCAAGCGGATCGCTGATGGCGAGTTTTTCATGAAGTTTTTCGGCAATCCAGACACCACCGGTATGAATGCCGATCATCGCAGGGTCAGAAATACGATTCTGCTGCAAGTGAAGTTTTAATTGGCTTGCCATGCCATCGATAAGATCGAGGATGGCGCTTTCCTGCATAAATTCTGTTGGTGTCACCTGTTCAACCATGTTTCAAGAATCAGTTTGGCTGCCATTGAGTCGACCAGCGTGACATTTTTGGCAGCTTTTTTACCAAGGCGGTTATTGGCTTCCCTGGAAGTAAGTCTTTCATCAATCATTTCGACCGGTATTTTAAAACGTCCTTCAAGCTGGCGTGCAAATTTTTTGGCTCTGGCTGCAAGCTCGGCTTCCTGGTCATCCATCTGGTATGGTAAACCGACGACAAGTGTATCAGGTTTCCATTCGGAGATAAGCTTTTCAATGCCATCCCAGTCAGGTTTATGTTTGACGTAGGACAGCGTTGTCAGGGGGGAGGCCGTTGCAGTCACTGTCTGACCAACGGCAATGCCTATTTTGTGGCTGCCGAAGTCAAATCCCAGCAGGTTGCTCATGTCAGGCGTGGCCTGAAGACGTACTTAACAGGTTAAGGTCGACACCAATGTCACTGGCTGCCTGTTGCCAGCGGTCTTCAACCGGCAGGTCAAACAGAATCTCGGGTCGGGCAGGGCCGGTCAACCAGGAATTATCAAGTATTTCCTGTTCAAGTTGACCTTCACCCCAGCCGGCGTAGCCAAGGGCGATCAGTTTTTTATCCGGGCCTTTGCCCATCGCCAGGGCTTCAAGAATATCTTTTGAGGTGGTAATGGCAATGTTGGGGGTAATGACGAGGGTCGAGTCCCACTTGTGGTCATACTGGTGCAAAATAAACCCGCGGTCTTCCTGAACCGGGCCGCCGTTGAATACCGGTTGTTCATAGTTTTGAGCCGGGTCAGCCTTGATCTCCATCTGTTCAAAAATGTCGGCAATACTGAATTCAATCGGGCGATTGATAACGATGCCCATGGCTCCATTTTCATTGTGCTCACAGATGTAGGTAACGGTATGAAAGAAATTTGGGTCATTCAAGCCGGGCATGGCTATCAGGAAATGATTGGCAAGATTGGATTGGCTATCCATAAGGTAAAGTATCCATTGACCAGTCATTTATTTCAAGAGGCCAATTATTTCAAAACCTTGAGGTTTATAACTGTATTCAAAAGATGGTTTCGAAATAGTTATGAAATGTTATATTGTAACAATTATACTGTGCTTAATTTATTGTTACTAATGAGAGAAATTGAAAAAAAATTGGGAGTCGTTATGAATGCACTAAGCGGGATTGGGGTTTTGCTGATTTCATTTCTGTTTACAACCACGGTTTTTGCTCAGGAAGATAAACATCATGATCATGAGCAACATGCGGCACACGTGCATGGCCTGGCTAAATTACTGGTAGCTGTTGAAGCGAACAGCATGGAATTATTATTTGAAACGCCTGCAATGAATCTTCTGGGTTTCGAGCATAAGCCCAAAACCGCGGATCAGCAGGAAAAAGCCAGGCAGGTTTTAGCTGATTTGAATACACCGGAGAAATTATTCAATATTTCAAGCAGTGCAGGATGCGTGGTATCAGAAAATGATATTCAGGCACCCTATGGAAAAACTGACCAGCATGAAGGGCACGGGAATCATCATAGCCATGATCATGAAAAGCATCATGATAGCGGAGGTGAACACTCGGATTACCTGGTACGCTATCGATATACCTGTGAAAACCCGAATCAAATCAAGCAGCTAAACGTGAATGTGTTTGAACTTTTCCCGATGACAGAATCAATTGAAGTTCAGGCTGTTTCGCCTTTAGGTCAGAAGGCTTATGAATTAACATCGGGTAATAACAGGATACCTCTTTAGAAGTTAATAATGGCCGGTCTTATCGAGATCAAAAACTTAAGCTATCGATGGCGTCAGGATCTGCCTGACGTTCTGTCTATTCCGCGCTGGCAGGTTGATCAGGGAGAACGGGTTTTTATTCGAGGAGCCAGCGGCAGTGGTAAGAGTACCCTGTTGTCATTGCTGGCAGGCGTGCTGGTGCCAAGCCAGGGGGAGATTCATGTTCTGCAAAAACCAATTCACCAGCTTTCCGGTACCCGCCGGGATCACTTTCGATCTGACCATATAGGTTTTGTTTTTCAACAGTTTAACCTGATTCCCTATCTCTCGGTGCTTGATAACGTCACACTGCCTTGCCGGTTTTCGCAAAAGCGTCGCGATAAAGTGTTATCCGGCGGGCATTCCCTGGAAGATGAGGCTTTACGGCTTCTGGATCATTTGGAAATGGCGCAACAGGATCTGATTAACCGGGCAGTTACCGAGTTGAGTGTCGGGCAACAGCAGCGTGTTGCCACAGCACGGGCACTGATCGGTTCGCCTGAAATATTGATAGCCGATGAGCCTACCTCGGCACTGGATTCAGACAGGCGTGAAAATTTTATCGAGCTGCTGTTCAGGGAATGTAAAAACACCAACGCAACGCTGTTGTTTGTCAGTCATGATAAACAGCTTGAAACGTTGTTTGAAACCCGTATATCGATGTCCCAATTAAACCAGTTGGAAAAGGTGGCTGGATAAGATGGTGGGCTGATGGCGATATTATCACTGGCTTTCAAAAGTCTGTTAAACAGGAAGTTTACGGTTTTACTGACACTGCTCAGCATTGCCTTGAGTGTTGCCCTGTTATTGGGAGTGGAGCGTTTGCGGGTTGAGTCCAGAAACAGTTTTGCCAACACTATTTCGAATACGGACCTGATTGTCGGGGCCCGCAGTGGTTCGATAAACCTGTTGCTTTACTCTGTGTTCCGCATTGGCGATGCCACCAATAATATCAGCTGGAAAAGTTATCAGAAGTTTTCCTCGCATCGCCTGGTCAAATGGAGTATTCCAATTTCTTTAGGCGATTCTCACCAGGGCTACCGCGTACTTGGTACCAATGGCGATTACTTTCGTTTTTACCAGTACGGTAATAAAAGAAACCTGGGTTTTCAGCTGGGGCAGCCCTTCGATGGGGTTTATGAAGCGGTACTCGGGGCAGAAGTTGCTGAAAAGCTCAATTATAAAATCGGTGATAAAATCATTATTGCCCATGGTGCCGGCAAAACCAGTTTTACCCTGCATAAAGATAAGCCGTTTACGGTTGTTGGCGTGTTAAATGCCACCGGCACACCGGTGGATCGAACAGTTCATGTGCCACTCGAAGGTATTGAAGCCATTCATAAAAACTTCAATGACGGGTCAGCTATTCCTGGCCTGGAGCAATTGCGTGACAGGATTTTGGGTGATGACCTGACACCAAAACAGATCACGGCTTTCATGCTTGGGCTGAAAACAAAAATTGCCACGTTCAGCCTGCAGCGTGAAATTAACGAATATCGAAAAGAGCCATTACTGGCAATTTTGCCCGGTGTCGCTTTACAGCAGTTATGGGATTTAATGAGTATTGCCGAAAATGCCCTGTTACTGGTGACTTCGCTGGTAGTTGCGGTTGGCCTGATTGGTATGTTGACCGTTATGCTGGCCGGGCTAAATGAACGACGGCGTGAGATGGCTATTTTACGATCTGTTGGCGCCAGGCCTGCCCATATATTTTTACTGATCACAGGTGAAAGCTTCCTTTTGAGCCTGCTGGGAATCGTGTTGGGCTTGTTTTTTCTTTACACCGGACTTTTGATTTCGCAGCCTTTTATTGAATCAGTTTATGGCTTATACCTGCCAATCAACTGGCCTGCGGTAAGAGAGTGGAGTTTAATTGGCCTGGTCGGAATTTTTGGACTGTTGATCGGTCTAATTCCCGGGTATCGTGCTTACCGGTATTCTCTTTCAGATGGTTTAAGTTTGCGGGTTTAGTTATGCAATTGAGTTTTATAAAGGCTTTTGGCCTGATGCTGTTGTTGATTTCGGGTTGTGTCCTGGCGTCCCAGAAGTCAGAAGCAATTGACTTCGAAGAAGTGGATTGGGACGTGCTGGTGCCGGAAGACTTTCGTGCGGATGCAATTTTGGATAAATACGGTGATATTTCCGAGCTCACCGATGATGACCCGCTGGTTGAAACCATGATGAAAGAGCTCGAACAGGCCTATAAATCAGCGCCGGTAGTTGAATCCCTGGATGGCAGGAATATCAAGATTCCGGGTTTCGTGGTGCCGCTTGAAGGTGATGGCCAGGTTGTCAGTGAATTTTTGCTGGTACCTTATTATGGCGCATGTATCCATGTGCCACCTCCGCCGGCGAACCAGACCGTTTATGTCAAAGTGCCATCCGGCGATGCCAAAATTCGTGAGGTTTTTGATACTGTCTGGGTTAGTGGCAAGTTAAGTGCAAAGACATTTGACAGTGACCTGGCAACCGCGGGTTACCAGATTGATGCGGTCAAGGTTGAGCCGCTGGAATAGACCAGAATAGACCAGAATAGAACGGAATAAGCTGTGTAATATCCTTGGGTGTAATTATTTCAATTACTAAACAGCTTGTTGCCGCTGACAAACTGCCAGGTGCGTGTAATCACAAGTTCATCTGTTTCCTGGCGGATATTGGCGGGAAACGGTGCAAATGGTGAAGCAAGTCTGACAATTCTTACCGCAGCATCATCCAGAATCTTGTGTCCCGATGACTTGCGAATATTGATTTTGCTGACTTTGCCGTCAGGCTTTAAAACCACAGTCATCAAAATATTGCCATAGATTTTTTTACGCTTGGCTTCATCCGGATAATTCAGGTTTCCAATATTCTCGACTTTTTTACGCCATGCCGTCAGGTAGGCGGCGTACTTGTATTCCTGGGTGCTGCTGCTGATATATTTCCTGCGGGGTTGTTTGGATTGGCGTTGCTGTAATGAATCCAGCTCTGCGGTGAGCAGGTCAATTTCACTCTGGGTAGAACTGAGTAATTGCTGCATGCTGATTTTCTTGGGCTTTTTCTCGACCTTCGGCTTTGATGGGCTTACCTTTTTTTGAGTCTCAGCTTTTTTTTGCGTGATAACTTTTTTCTCGGGTTTGCTGACAGCTTGTTCTACGGTGACTTTTTCCTGTTGCTTGATCGGTTTGGGTTGCAGGGTTGGTTTCACCGGAGGGGATGTCAGGCGTTTTTTCTCTTCCTGGTTTCCGCCACCCTGCTGGGTTTTTTCAGCCAAAAAGTCAGGTTCCTTGTCCTTTTTCTGATTGACCGTCTGTCTTACAACCGTGATATCCAGCGCCTTGTTGCTGTTTTCAGTTTTGGGTGAAGAAAGATCAAAGCTGACACCAAGTATGAAAAGACCATGAAAGACCACTGCCACAAGCAGCATCATTCCCAAGCGGTCACTGGAATTAATACTGTGGGCGATAGATGGCATGAATATATTTAACTATGATTTCAGGGGTGGACTGAGAACGATTTTATAATCTGAGGACAGCAATTCAATACGTTTTTCCATGGCGGGGTTCATGTGCAGGGTGCCGTCAGATTCAATCATCAGTACGTAGCGGATGCCCATTTGCCGGGCAATGCGATGCCAGTCTTTTACGCCTGCAACAAATATAGCCGTGGCGGCGGCATCAGCGGTAGTGGCATCAGAGTGGATAACGGTTACAGAAGCGATACCTTTGACCGGGTAGCCTGTGCGAGGGTCAATAATATGATGATAGCGCTTGCCCTGGTAACTGAAGTTGCGCTCGTAGTCACCCGAGGTAAATATGCTTTCATCGGTTTCAGTTTTTATGACGCCAAGCACACCGGCACCTGAAGGGCGTTTAATGGCAATACGCCAGGGTGTTCCAGCCCTTGAACCTATGGCTCGCAGGTCACCGCCGGCATTGACTATGGCATTTTCAATGCCCATTTCCCTGAGTGCTTCAATTGACTTGTCGATGCCAACACCTTTGCCAAATGCGCCAAAATCGAGTTTTACATCCGGGTTGTCTGATTTCAGTTTGTAACCGTTAATCACTATATCGCTCATTTTAGGGTTACTTTCGATCAAAGCTTTAATGATATCGTCAGATGGCGGTTGTTTTTCCTCGGGCATATCACTGTGAAAACCCCATTCCGAGACAAGTTTGCCGATTGCCGGATTAAACAGGTTGTCACTTTTTTCAGCCAGTTCCTGCCCTGTCTTAATCAGTGGAATTACAGAAGTCGGCGCCGAAAATTCCTCACCTTCGGCAAGAAGCATGTTGACACGCCCCAACGGACCTGGCTCCCAGGCATGCCAGAGGGAGTGCATCTGCTGAAAATCCTTTTCCAACTCGGATACGGCCTGTTCAGCGAGTTCCTTGTTAATGCCGACAATGCTGACATCCATCAATGTGCCGAAGGCCATGAAGCGTTCATTGTGTACCGGAAGATTCGGTGTTGAACTCCACAATAGAAACAACAGTACGATAACGATAAATGGCATCCAGGGCAGGATGCGGGGTTCTTTGAATCGGAAACTCATATGTTCGCTGTTTTTGTGAGAGTGATTTTTTCCTCGATACTGTCCATCAGCAAGGCGCTGATGTTCAAATCGTAGATCTTGTCGAGTTCACGGATACACGTGGGACTCGTAATGTTAATTTCAGTGAGATAATCGCCAATGACATCAATGCCGGCAAATAAAATTCCTCTCTGGGTCAATTCATTACTTAATTGCTCACAAATCCAGAGATCCCTGTCAGAAAGCGGTATACCAACACCTTCACCGCCGGCGGCCAGGTTGCCGCGGTGCTCTCCATCCCTGGGTATTCTGGCCAGGGCATAAGGAACCGGTTTGCCGTTAACAATCAGAATGCGTTTATCACCTTCGCTGATTTCCGGGATATACCGCTGTGCCATGATGAAGTGTTTGCCATGATTGGTCATGGTTTCAATAATCACGTTTTTGTTTGGATCATTTTCCCGGATTCTGAAAATTGAAGCGCCACCCATACCGTCGAGCGGTTTGACGATGACATCCCGGTGTTCTTCGATGAAAGCTTTGAAATGTTCCATGCGGCTGCTGACCAGGCTCGGGGCACAACACTGTGGAAACCAGGCGGTGGAAAGCTTCTCGTTGGCATCACGCAGTGCCTGTGGATTATTGACAACCAGGGTTCCGCTTATCTCAAGAAGATAAGTGGTATAAATGTAATGCATATCAAATGGCGGGTCCTTGCGCATCAGAATGACATCCAGGTCCGACAGGTTGATTTCCTGGGAAGCGGTAAAACTGAACCAGTTCGAAGCGTCGTCCCTGATTTGCAAAAGCGACGCATTGGCAAAGACGGCATCATTTCTGAGGTTGAGATCATTCTGTTCCATGTAATGGATTTCCCAGCCACGGGCCTGGGCTTCCAGCAACATGGCAAATGTGCTGTCCTTGTGAATTTTGATTTGCTGAATCGGGTCCATCAGGACCCCCAGGCGAATACTCATGATCGAATCATAAGCTTTAATTAAAACTTTTAAAGTATTGACATCGACAATATTTTAATTCCTGATAAAGTCACAAGAAAAATTAATTAAAGTTGGCTACTCCAGCGTCGATAACCTGACTACTCAATAATTATAAAAACAGATAAATGCATGGCTTTTCACTCAAATCAGAAATAGAGGCGGAAACCATTAATCTGGATTCAGGATTACAGATGAGTCATGCAAATCAGGCCGATAAGCAAAACGGTAATCAAAGTGGCAATGATGAAGCCCGGCTTGAGTTTGATGCAGGTTAGCCAGCAGATAAGCTGGCAGATAAGCTATTCTATTATCGTGGCGGTATGCAAATGTGGCTCTTGTTCGGCCTAAATGTAGAAACCTCTGAGTGATTTTGAATTTTAAAACTTACCCAGGAAAGGGGAATAACGGTGACAGATGAAAGTATTGATATAACCGGTTTAAAAGTGATGGTGATTGATGATAGTAAAACCATCCGCAGAACAGCTGAAACCCTGCTTAAGAAAGCAGGATGTGAAGTCATTACGGCGACCGATGGTTTTGAAGCATTGTCGGTTATCGCTGACAGTCATCCCGATATTATTTTTGTCGATATCATGATGCCAAGGCTCGACGGCTACCAGACGTGTGCCCTGATCAAAAACAACAAGGACTTCAAGCAAACCCCTGTCATCATGCTGTCCTCCAAAGACAGCCTGTTTGATCGTGCCAGAGGGCGGGTGGTTGGTTCCGATCAATATTTAACCAAGCCGTTTACAAAGGATGAACTGCTTGGCGCTATTCGGGAATTCGCTGTAAAAAAATAATTCGCTCTGGACAAATTTTAAGAGAAGACTATGGCAAAAATACTCATCGTTGATGATTCACCGACAGAAATGCATATTCTTAAATCAGTAGTGGAAGGAGCTGGCCATTCGGTTGTGACCGCTGAAAATGGTGAATCCGGTGTGGAAACAGCGACCAGCGAAATGCCTGATTTGATTCTGATGGATGTTGTCATGCCGGGTATGAATGGTTTCCAGGCAACCAGGAAAATTTCCAAAAACAGTCAAACCTCGAATATTCCGATTGTCATGGTGACTACCAAGGACCAGAGAACTGACCGGGAATGGGGTCTGCGCCAGGGGGCTACTGCCTACCTGGTTAAACCGGTTGAAAAGAAAGCATTGCTGGACAAGATCAGCGAATTGCTTGGCTAGGAATTCTGCATGAACCCTGAAACAGCCTCAGTAATAGATATTCTCAAGGATATAGAATCAAAAAGCCTTGTTAAGGAGAGCCATCTTCAGGATGACCAGACGGATTCTACGGTATGGGCCGGGCTGGCTTTTAAAATTGCCGGTATTAAGGTGTTGGCTCCAATGGACGAGGTGACTGAAATACTGATACTTCCACCGCATTTAACTCGTGTGCCCGGAGCAAAGCACTGGGTAAAAGGTGTTGCAAACGTACGAGGCAACCTGCTTCCTATTATTGATCTGCAGGCATTTTTAGGAGGCAAGTCAATTACAACCAATCGTCGTTCCAGGGTACTGGTTGTCAACAGAGGCGATGTGACAACGGGCTTGCTGGTTGGAAACGTTCAGGGCATGCGTTTGTTTGAAGAGAACCAGGCCATAGGTTCAGCCAGGATTGAAAGTATCATCAGCCGTTTTGTGCAGGCGGCTTATGAGAATAATGAGGGCATCTGGCCAGTGTTTAGCCTGGACAGTTTGGTAAATGACGAGCAGTTCCGCATGGCGGCAGCTTAATCTGACTATAATTAATATTTGAATTTTTTCGGAAGGGGATCAGTGATGTTTGGTTCAAAAGGTGACTCTGAAACATCAGGCAGGACGATTTTATTTGGAGGCTTATCGCTGGTTGCCATCGTGTTGGCAATTATTACCTCTATCAAGGTAACCACCTGGGAAAGGCAGGAAGCTGAATATTCCTTGAGGGCTTCTGAGCAGCGGGTGGTATCACAGGAGATCGCAACCTATTCACTTGAGGCGTCATCAGGTAACAAACTGGCTTTTAGTCAACTCAAAGATGCCAGAGACCGTTTCTCCAAGTTAATGGATGAACTGAAAAACGGTGATCCTACGGTGAAATTACCGGCATCACCTGCATCGATGCAGCCGCTGCTGCTTGAAATGGAAAATACCTGGCTGGAGCTCAGTGAGAATGCTGACGGAATTTTGAAAAGCCAGGACGCGATCGTATCGGTTGGTGAATTCATCGAGGTTATCAATGACACAACACCTGACGTGGCTGGCATATTTGAGGAAATCACTGACCTGCTGATCAAGTCTGAAGTATCCCGTGAACAGTTATTTATTGCTTCCAAGCAATTGATGCTGGCACAGCGCATTCAAAACAGTGTCAATAATGTACTTGCCGGTGGTGAACTGACGGCGCAGGCACTTGATCAGTTCAGTATAGATTCAGCCCAGTTCCAGGATGTGTTAACGGCGATGCTTGATGGTGATGTCAACATGGGCATCAGCCGCGTCGATGATGAGGACGTGGTGGCTTTACTTACTGAAGCGGCAGAACTGTTCAGTTCGGTAAATGATTATGCCGAGGAAATTATCCTGTTGACACCGGAACTGTTACCGGCACTCGAGGCTGCCGGGCTGGTCTCGTCATCATCAGACAAGGTTAATAATATGGCCAGTAAACTGCTGGACGCCTATGGCAAATCACCAGGCTTGTGGAAAATTGGTAATTTCCAGATCGGTCCTGGTGCGGTAACCCTGCTCGGTGCCCTGGTACTGATCTTCCTGGCATTGTCAGCCTGGTCACTGATTGCCAGTGCCAACGAGCGTCAGCGCATGACCGCCGATCAAAATGAAAAGAACCAGGAAGCCATTCTCAGGTTGCTGGATGAAATGGGTGATCTCGCTGATGGTGATCTGACGGTTACAGCAACTGTTTCTGAAGATATAACCGGTGCTATTGCAGACTCGATCAACTATGCGATTGAAGCCCTGCGAAGCCTGGTAACAACGATTAATGAAACTTCAGTACAGGTGACGGCTTCGGCACAGGAGAGTCGTTCATCTGCAATGCACCTTGCAGATGCCGCTGAACACCAGGCTGAACAGATTACCTCGGCAACTGAGGCGGTTGTTGAAATGAGTAAGGCACTTGAGGACCTTGCCAGTGACGCTTCTGAATCAGAGGAAATTGCCCAGCGTTCGGTTGAATTTGCCGGTAAGGGCTCGACGGCTGTGTCCGATACCATCCAGGGCATGGATACGATTCGGGAGCAGATTCAGGAAACATCCAAGCGTATCAAGCGCCTCGGTGAGAGTTCACAGCAGATTGGTGAGATCGTTGAACTGATTGACGATATTGCCGACCAGACAAACATTCTCGCACTTAACGCCGCGATGCAGGCGGCAATGGCCGGTGAAGCAGGTCGCGGATTTGCGGTGGTTGCGGATGAGGTACAGCGTTTAGCGGAACGTTCATCGAATGCGACCAAGCAGATTGAAACGCTGGTTAAAACAATTCAGGCCGATACTAACGAAGCGGTCTCCTCAATGGAAACCTCAACTACCGAGGTGGTTAACGGTGCCAAGCTGGCTGAAGGTGCCGGCGATGCACTTAAAGAGATCGAGAACGTTTCCAACTACATTGCGGACATCACGCATAAAATGGCTGATTCAGCCAAGCTTCAGGCTGATGGCGCTACCCAGATCAGAACCAATATGGGTGTCATCAAGGAAATTACCATTCAGACAAAAGAAAGTACCAACCAGTCTGCTGCCTCGATTGAAACGCTGGCAGAAATGTCGGATCAGCTCGGTACTTCTGTAGCTGGTTTCCGTTTGCCTGGTTAAGGTTTAAACCGTTGATTTCAACGTTGTATCGTTAAGGAATAGAAATGACTCAGGGGCAGGACAGAAGCGCATTAAAGTGGTTAAAACAGGACCTGAATGATTTGATCAGTCAGGCCACTAATTTGCTACAGGACTTCGTTGAAAATAATCACCAGGGTGACCAGATAGAAGAATGTGCGGATTTGCTGCATAAAATTCACGGTACCCTGAAAATGGTTCAGCTTTCAGGGGCAAGCCTGCTTACTGAGGAAATGGAGGCCGTCGCCAACAGCCTGGTGGAAAAACAGGGAGGGGCGCCAAAGGACCGGGCTGAAGCCCTGATGATTGCACTGGTACAGTTGCCGGATTACCTGGAGAGACTCGAAAAGGGTGCGCCGGACATGCCTTTTTCGATTCTGTCCCTGATCAATGACCTTAAAGCTTCCCGTGATGCAACGCTGCTGTCAGAAACCGCTTTTTTTGCACCACACCTCAATGACATTCTGACCCAGTCTGTTCAGGGTGAGGCCAACCCGGCACTGAAGGACACAGCCAATCAACTGCGTGCCCATTTTCACAAAGGCCTGTTGGGCTGGTACCGCCAGGTAGAACCAGAAAAAAGTCTCAACCTGCTTCGCCAGGTTTTCAATCGTCTTTACAAAAATTCCGGCACATCATGCAGTAAAAAAATCTGGGAAGCGGCGCTGGCATTATCAACTGGGGTCATGGAGCAGTCCATTGAGCCCTCTATCAGTGTAAAGCTTCTGATCGGTCATCTGGATCGTCAGATTAAAGGCATTATTGAAGATGGCGAACGGGCCAATGACTGTGAGTTTGCCGTTGGTCTGATTAAGAACCTGTTGTTTTATGTGGCTGCGGCTGACAGTACCAATGCATTGGTTAAAGCGATTCAGGACAAGTATGAACTGAAAGATGCGGTCAATGCCATGGGTAGTGATTCATCTGAAGGCCTGGTCGATGAAAACCTGCTGGCAGCAGTGCGCGGTGCGGTTGATGAAGATTTACGCAAGATTAAAGACACCATTGAGATGTATGTTCATGAAGACCAGGCAGATGTGGCTCCGATGATTGAGCTGCAATCTATTTTTGGCAAAATGGCAGACACTTTTGCGATGCTGGGACAGTCCGGTATTCAGGACAAGATACGATCAAACGGAGACTTTATCAGGGACAAAGTTGCGCAGGGACATAAGCCGACTGAAGATGAACTCATGGCAATGGCCAGTGACTTGCTTTTTGTCGAGTCTTCTATGGATAACCTTTCAAGCTTAAAAGCCTCGGATGGCTCTGCAGGCTCCGGTGATATTCTGCCTTCAGGCGAAGTCGAAGCCCATATTCATGTTGTTTTAGAGGAAGCTTCAACTGAAATTCGCGCTGTTAAGGAGGTGCTGAGTTCTTATTTCGAAACACCTGAAATCAATTCAGCTTTAGAAGAAACCCCGGAAAGATTTAACCGTATGTCCGGTGTTTTTCAGATTATTGAAGAAGACCGGGCAGCTGATATTTGTCGTAATGCCCAGGCTTATGTTTCGGAAAATCTTTTAAGCCAGGGCGTTCCCGAAACGGATGACCTGGATTTACTTGCTGAGGTTGTAACCAGTATTGAGTATTACATCGAAGCATTACTGGAAAACTCTTCAGATCGACAGGGAATCATAGAGTTTGCCGGAGAAAGCCTGAACAAGCTGCTGAATAAATCAATCACTGTATCTGAAGTTCAGGATATAGAGTCAGATTTCACTGCAGTGGAAGAGCTGTCTGAACCAGGGTTTGATGCATCTGAGCCAATCTCTGAGCCGGTATCACTTGATGTTGACGAACTTGAATTACCTGATGATGCAGCGGAGGAAGAATTCAGCCTTGATATTGAAGCAGGTGATGAGGAAACCGCTGAAGAAGTACAGGATGTTTCAGATGCTATTGAACTGACTGAAGTAAGTGCAGAAGAAGGTAGTGAAGAGTCATCGGAAGATGAAGAAGCTTTCTCCATTGATATGGATGAAAACCTGCTCATGGCCGCAGATGAGTTATTGCTGGAAGAAAATGTAACGCCTGAAACTGAGCCTGAACCTG